>CAKARD010000001.1 GCA_916720425.1 uncultured Kingella sp.
ATCTTCCCCCTGAGTTTTATCCCTCAGGGGGATACTTTTTATCATTATATAAATTTAAACGATTGCTACCCGATCTCCCGCCACCACAAGCACTGAATAATGTTATCAGAACCATTGCGCTATTGGCTTATTTTTTCTCTACTTTTTTACCTAAAAATGACATAATTTATATTTTAGTTTACTTGTCAAGAAAAAAACAATTTTTTATCCTAAACTCTTTGCACTCAAATCTTTTCGTGAGTGATTTGTTTTTAACCATAATTTTGATCACAACAAAAAATAAAATGGTTTTGTTTCAATTTTCGCATCCAGCTTGTTTGGTTTTGCGCAATGCTTTGGGTAAAACAAAAACAATGTTCTCTTCTATACCGATACCTTGTTCTATGTTGTCTATACCCCATGTTTGAAGTTGCGCAATGACTTCTTGTACCAAAATTTCTGGGGCAGAAGCACCTGCAGTAATGCCTACTTTGTGTTTATTCGTAAACCACTGTTGTTGTAAATGTGTGGCGTTGTCTACCATATATGCATCTATGCCACGCATTATGGCTACTTCACGTAAGCGATTACTATTAGACGAATTAGGTGAACCAACTACAATAACGATATCACAATTATTTGCTAGATCTTTTACTGCTTTTTGACGATTGGTTGTAGCATAACAAATATCTTCTTTGTGTGGATTTTTAATATGAGGGAAGCGTGTGTTTAGGGCTGTGATAATATCGCGAGTTTCATCTACAGATAGCGTTGTTTGGCTGACATAAGCAATTTTTTCGGGATGCTCAATATTTAGTTTTGCTACATCTTCAGGGGTTTCTACTAGTAACATTTTGCCATTGGGTAGTTGTCCCATTGTGCCTTCTACTTCTACATGTCCTGCATGCCCGATCATAATAATTTGATAGCCTTGTTTGTCTAATTGTGCAACTTCTTTATGCACTTTGGTTACCAATGGACAAGTAGCATCAAACACACGAAAACCTCGCGCTATTGCTTCTGCTTGTATTGCTTTGGATACGCCATGTGCTGAATATATCAGTATTGCACCTTGTGGTACTTCCGAGAGTTCTTCAATAAAAACTGCACCTTTATTGCGTAAGTTTTCCACGACAAATTTATTATGTACTACCTCGTGACGCACATAAATGGGCGCACCAAATTCTTCTAATGCTCGCTCTACAATATTGATGGCTCTATCCACACCTGCGCAAAAACCACGAGGATTAGCTAAAGTAATGGTTTTATTACGTATTACCATATTGATTCTCTATTTTGTTAATCGTTTATTTTGGGTTTTTTTGTTAAAACATATTGATATACTGCGTCTACAGTTTCTTTATCGTAACTTTGTCCATAACGTTTTTTGTAACCTAATTCATATAGTTTAATGTGATGCACTTCAGGAATATTGACACCTACATTTTCTAAGCAAGATTTAGCACAATGTAACTGACAACCATCAATCACTAGCATAGGACGGCCAGATTGTGCCTTGCGTACCAGAGGTGCTACTTTGCCACCTACTCCAGAAATACATGACATTTCGAATTCTTCTGCATGATCTAATGCTACAGCGGTATCATTGGCTAGTTGCGCTACATCAGAGCAACCTGAACAAGAATAAATAAGAGGACGCTGACTGCGTTCATTTGGCATGATGTATTCCTTATTATTTTATTCGTTATGCCATGATTATAGTGGATTGAAATAAAATGAGACAAGGCATGAAAAATGCAACATTTATTTCAATAATAATGAAACTAAAACTAAAATGGCCTTATCTAAATTCGTATTAATTTATTGAACCATTTTTTTAGACTATTTGCGTATTTTTTGCCAAGTAATATTGGGTAAGTTCCAGTCACGATATACGGCTAACATACGTATTGCAAAAATAAGCAATAAAGTAGAAATACTACGCAACCAACCATTAATAGGGGTATGTAACAAACATAAATAATACATACTGCCTATTACTGAAGCAGTAATATAAATTTCTCTACGTAATACTAAAGGAATTTGACGACAGATTATATCGCGAAATACACCACCCATAATCGCTGTTAATGCGCCCATTAAAATTGCAATAGGTGGATTCATTCCTTTATTCAATGCCGCTTCCACGCCAATAACAGTAAATGCTGCCAAGCCTATTGCATCAAACCAGCGTATTACTTTATCTAAACGATCAAATACATAATAAAAGATTTGTACTATTAGACTGGTTATTCCAATTGTGATTAAATAGTTTAAGTCATGCAACCAAAAAATAGGATGTCGATTAATTAATAAATCTCGTAAGGTTCCACCTCCTATACTGCCAATGACTGCTACAAATAGAGCACCTAATAAATCAAAGTCTAGTTGCTTTGCCAACATGGTTGCGGCTACTGCGCATGCTGATGTGCCAATGATATCTAAGATATAAATAATTACATGAATATCTGGAAGAGAAGGCGTACTCATTTATTTTACCAAATCGCTAGAAAATATTATTTTATCGTAAAAGAATAAAAAACTGCCCAAAACGATGTTTTGAGCAGCGATAAAACATGCAAATATTTAAATAGAACGTTTAAACATATTGCCATATTTTTGATTAAATTTATCAACGCGACCTGCCGTATCAACAATTTTTTGTTTACCTGTATAGAAAGGGTGGCATTCAGAGCAAACTTCAATATTAAAATTTTCTTTTGCCATAGCAGAGCGAGTAATAAATTTGTTACCACAAGAGCAAGTTACGTTAACTTCATGGTAATCTGGATGAACATCAGTTTTCATATTTTTTCCTTAAAAAGCGAGCGCAGGGATTGTGCCTACGCTTCATTGAATGAATTTCGCATTATGCCAATTTTTTTGGGTTTTGACAAGTTAGCGGGTACAATAACGTTTTTATTTTAATTCACTGTATTATGCAAAAATATCTTATCTATAGTTTGTTTGCTTTTTTTATTATTGCATTAGATCAATGGAGCAAATGGGCTATTTTGACGCATTTTGAATATGCTGAGCGTTTAAACATTATCACCAACTTTTTTGATTTAACGCTGGTGTACAATCCTGGAGCAGCATTTAGCTTTTTGGCAAATATGGGCGGTATTCAAAAATATATTTTTACCATACTGGCTTTTGTTATTAGCTTATGGTTGGGGCGACTGATTCAAAAAGGAGAATTGACTAAATGGGGAAATTGGGGCGCAGTTATGATTATTGGTGGCGCGATGGGCAACGTTATTGATCGTTTTGTTCATGGCCATGTCATTGATTTCTTATTATTTTATTGGAAAACCTACTATTATCCTGCTTTTAATGTTGCAGATAGCTTTATTTGTGTGGGTGCAATTTTGTTGGTAGTGAGTGATTGGTATCATAAAAGAAATCATCTATAGAGTATGCAGTGGATTAATAAAAATCTAGACAAAGAAATGGTATTAAAAATCATACAAATCATTAGTAAATGAATACTATGTAATTATCAATTTAGCCATACTTATCTTGTTTTGATTTTTGTTAATCCACGATTTATTAATTAAATACGCATAGGCATGACGATATATTTGAAATTTGAGTCATGGGGTAGTGTAAATAAGGCAGAATGTGTGGCATCACCAAAGGCAATCTGAATATCATCACTATTTATATTACGTAACATATCCATTAGAAAAGCAATATTAAAACTGATCTCTAAAGTTTCACCAGTATAAGCAATTTCCAGTTCTTCTTGTGCTTCTTCTTGCTCATTATTGCTACAGGAGATTTTTAGACTACCTGCAGACAAGGTCATGCGTACCCCACGATATTTTTCGTTTGCTAAAATTGCAGAACGTTCTAATGCGCCTAATAAAGCCATGCGCTCAACCAAGAAAATTTTATTATTATTCATGGGAATCACACGATTATAATCAGGAAACTTGCCGTCTATAACCTTGCTGATAATGACAACGTCGTTACAGATAAAGCGCACTTGATTGTCTAGCCATTCTATACTAACTATTTCTTTGCTTTGGTTTAGTATTTTACGTAATTCAACAACTGTTTTGCTGGGTAAAATAACATCAGAGCGTGGTAAATTGGCGTTAATAGTCATGGCTGCATAGGATAAACGATTGCCATCTGTGGCAACCAATCTTAATTGATCTGCCTCTACTTGCATTAATATCCCATTAAGATAATAACGTGCATCTTTAAATGCCATACTATATTGGACTTGGCTAATTAAATTTTTGAAGGACTCTGCATCAATATCAAATGCGGTTTGTGTATTCGTTTCAACTTTTATTGTGGGAAAGTCTTCAGCGGGTAAGGTTTGTAAATTAAAACGTGATTTTCCTGCTTTTAGAACCAGGCGATTATTATCTAGCCATTCTAGTTGAACCATTGCGCCTTCAGGTAAAGCATTCAAGATGTCTTGTAGTTTTTTGGCGTTGGTTGTTAAACGAAAATCACTTTCGCTTTGTGGCCCTTGTGTATGAATTTGTATTTCTAAATCGGTGGCTAAAATCTTTGTATTGCCTGCTATACTTTCTATTAAAACATTGGCTAAAATGGGGAGCGTGTGTTTTCGTTCTACAATACCTGTTACTGTTTGTAACGGTTTGAGCAAACTATCACGGTCAGTATGCAAAATCAACATAAAACCTATCCTGTTATTTTAAAATTTTATTTTAACTCAAATTTTATTATTATGTGCCAATAGACTTATTATCACTATATTAAATAATTAATGAGTCTTTTATTTTGGTTAAAATTCATGTAAAGTTTTGCTAATTATTATGTTTTAAGGGTATTTTGACATGAATAAAACACTTTCTTTGTTATCTGCCGTTGTTTTGAGTCTTGGATTGGCTGCTTGCAACAATAGTGCCAATCATGATGTGACAAGCAATAGTGCTAGTCATGCTAACAGCGAAGACAGTATTGCTAAAATTAAAGCTGCCGACAAAATACGTATTGGGGTGTTTGGTGATAAACCTCCTTTTGGTTATTTAGATGCTGATGGTAAGAATCAAGGCTTTGACATAGAAATTGCTAAATATATGGCTCAAGATTTGTTGGGCAGTCCTGATAAGATAGAGTTTGTACTCACTGAGGCAGCCAATCGTGTGGAATATGTGAAATCGGGTAAGGTTGATATATTGTTGGCAAATTTCACTCAAACACCAGAGCGTGCTCAAGTAGTGGATTTTGCATCTCCTTATATGCAAGTTTCTTTGGGTATTGTTTCGCCTAAAAATGCACCCATTACTTCGGTGGAGCAACTGAAAGATAAAACATTATTGGTAAACAAAGGTACCACTGCGGATGCTTATTTTAGTAAAAATTATCCAGATATCGCATTACAAAAATATGACCAAAATACCGAAACTTTTGATGCGCTTAAAGATGGTCGTGGTGCTGCATTGGCACATGATAATGCTTTATTGTGGGCATGGGCGAAAGAAAATCCCAATTTTGAAGTAAAAATAGGCAAATTGGGCGAGCCCGAAAATATTGCACCTGCTGTAAAACAAGGTGATAAATCTTTGTTGGAATGGGTTAATCATGAAATTGCGACAATGAAACAAGATGGTCGTTTGGTTGCTGCTTATGAAAAAACGTTAAAACCCGTTTATGGCGATAAAGTAAAACCTGAAGAATTATTGGTTCAATAGGGTGGCTTAAACAAATAAACCAGTACGGAAAGATAATTATTGTACTGGTTTTATTTATTGTATTTGCAAAAATAGCCCGATCGACTTGCTCTAAAATGCAAGAATATATCAGCCCGATAGCTTGGTTTCCAATGCTTTAATCCGCTTATTGATATCGCTTAAATGGCGAATATGTACAGCGTTGTGCGCCCATTCTTTATAGGTTTGCATGGGATAAATGCTGGCATAATGTTGGCCTGATTTTTTAATGCTATGGGTTACAGATGTGCCACCACCAATTTGAGTGTTATCCGCAATTTCAATATGTCCAACCGTGCCTACGCCTCCACCAATAATGCAAAAGTTACCTACTTTTGTACTACCCGAAATGCCTGTTTGTGCAGCAATCACGGTGTGTTCGCCAATTTGGCAGTTGTGCGCGATTTGCACTTGGTTGTCTATTTTACTGCCTTTACCCACTGTAGTTGGGCTTAATGCGCCTCTATCTACATTGCTATTTGAACCAATTTCTACATCATCACCTAAAATTACCCCTCCTACTTGGGGAATTTTAAACCAATCTTGGCCAGTAAACGCTAAACCAAAACCATCTGCACCAATGACGGTACCCGAGTGAATTTCTACACGATGCCCCAAAACACAGGCAGAATAAAGGGTAACATTGGGATGCAAAAATACACCTTCACCCAATATACAATCATGCTCAATCACACAGTTTGCTAAAATACGGCAATGCTCACCTAATACGGTGTTAGCACCGATATATACATTAGCACCAATTTCACAACTAGGGGGAACAATAGCACTGGCTTCGATCACAGCTGTGGGGTGAATGCCTGCTTGCACAGGTGTAATAGGGTGAAATAATCGTGCAACTTGGGCAAAATATAAATAGGGATTATCTACTAAAATCAAGTTGCGCCCTGTGAATAAATCTGCAACTTGAGATGAAATAATCACGGCTGCAGCACGACTATCTAACACCTCTTGCTTATATTTGGCATTGGCTAAAAATGTAATGTCTTGTGCAGTGGCTTGTTTTGCCGAAGCCAGTGCTGACACAGTAACATCTTGTCCACGCCATTGCCCGCCTAATTGATGCGTGATTTCTGATAATGTGTACATTATTGCATTTGATCCAATAGTTTAATGACGCGATCGGTAATGTCGTATTTGCGTTCAACAAATACAGCTTCTTGTACAATCAAATCGTATTTTTCTTTTTCAGCAATATCTTTGATAATTTCATTGGCGTTATTTTGCAAGGATGCAAATTCTTCGTTGCGACGTAAATTGTATTCTTCGGCTAAACGAGCAGCGGTTAAGCGATATTGTTGCCCTTTTTCTACGAGTTGAGTTTCTAATTTTTTGCGTTCGCTATTGCTTAACTGTTTGTTAGATAGTTGTTGTTGTAATGCCAAACCTTCTTGTTGTAAGCGTGCCAATACTTGTTGTTGGGTACTAAATTCTTGTTGTAAGCTTGCTTCAATACGTTGAGCTGTTTTGGTTTCGGTGTAAACGCGTTCGGGGTTAACATAACCAAATTTTTGCAGTCTGTCGGCGTGTGCTAAGGACATGCTGCTTAATAAAATTATGCCTGATAATAAAATTGTCAGTTTGTTTCTCATTCTTTGCTCCATCTAAATATTCCAGCGCAATTTGGTGTAACGCGCGACATAACGCGCGTTTGTGATTAAAATACCGTACCTAATTGGAATTGGAAACGTTGAATCAAGTCATTACTTTTTTTCTTTAAAGGTACAGCGTAACTTAGTTTAATTGGTCCTACGGGAGAAATCCATGTTAATGCAGCACCTGCAGAATAACGTAACTCTTCTTTAAAAGTGGATTTATGATCGCTGGTGTAGTAACCGTTTGAACCATAGGGGTTGGAAGCACTGTATGCACTATTGTTGTAAGTATTGCCGTCCCACACACTACCTGCATCAGCAAATAAACTTAAACGCACGCTTTTACTGTCTTTAATTCCAGGGAAGGGGAATAATAATTCTGCATTAGCGTTAACGGCAAATTTACCACCATAGCTTTCAGTATCATATGAACCATCATAGGGATCAATATCATAGACGCGTGGACCCAACGAGCCACTTTCAAAACCGCGTACCGAACCCAGTCCCCCGCCTGTTTGATTATACATAAATGGTGTTTCTTTGGTTTTACCATAATGCCCACTCATGCCTGCTTGACCATTTAGCATTAAAGTGAAGGTTTTATTTAAGGGGAAATACCATGTTTGTTGGTGCCCTAATTGATAGTATTGTAAACCACTACCAGGCAGACCTATTTCACCCGTTACATTAGTATTATAACCGCTTGTAGGCCAGAATCCATCATCAGTAGTATTGCGATACCAGCTTAATAAACCCTTGTAAATCCAGTTGTTTTTACCATTTTCATCTACGAAGCGTTGATAGCGATAAGGAGCGGGATTATATAAGTTAACGGTCATGCGTTCCACGCCCAAGCCTACATTAATGCGATCATATTCGGTAATGGGTATGCCCATTATTGCTGTGCCACCATAACGTGTGATTTTATAATTACGGGGGTTAGATGATAATTTGTGCGGATCATAGACTGAACCAAATAGACTGTAAGTCATGCTTACGCCATCTGGGGTAAAGTATGGATCGGTGAAGGATAAATTGGCAGATTTGTTTACTTTACTGCGAGATACACCCAATGAGGCAGATTTACCAGTACCAAATAAATTGTCTTGTGCCACACTGCCTGATAATACTAAGCCATCGTCCTGCGACCAACCTGCAGAAGCATTAATACTGCCTGTAGCGCGTTCTTTTACCTTAATATCCATATCCATTTGTTGTTCGTCTTCTGGCACGGTGCGTGTTGCAATTTGCACATCGTCAAAATAACCCAATTGACGCAAACGTTGTCCCGAGCGATCAATTTTAGCTTGATCATAAGTGGCGGATTCCATTTGGCGCAATTCGCGGCGTACCACTTCATCACGCGTTTTATTATTGCCTGAAATGGTGATATTACGAATGGCAACACGATTGTTTGGGACAACGACGACATTAATATCTATGTAATTTTTGCCATTTTCTTGATAACGACGGATTTGGCTATCCACTTGGGCATGAGCATAACCCGCACTTTGTAAGTCGTAACGAATACGAGCCATGGCATCTTGTAAATGAGCACGGTTGCTTAATTTACCTGGTTTGAGATTTTTAAGATGGCTTTGTAATAACGCCATTGGCACATCTTTGCTGTCACCCGTTACATTGAGTTGTCCCCAATAATATTTTTCGCCTTCGTGTAATTTTAAAGTCACGCTTTCTTGTTCTTTATCTTCACTTAATTGACGTTCTACATCTTCATAATCAATATGAAAGTCAAAATATCCCTTATCATGATAGAAGGTTTCTAAACGTGCTTTGTCTGCGTTAAATTTTTCCCAAGAAAATACATTGGATTTGGTTGCCCAAGAGACTAAATTTCCATCCGTCAAACGGATAACGCGGCTAAGACGATAATCAGAAAAATGCTCATTGCCTTCAAAGATAATTTTGCGCACGCGTGTGGTAACACCTTCTTCAATATTAATGGTTACTGCGACACGGTTGCGTGCCAGTTCTTGGACTTCGGGGGTGATTTTGACGTTGTTTTTACCTTGTTCGCGATAGGCACCATCTAACGCACGCAAAGCACGTATTAATGCTTCTTGACTGAAAAAATCACCTTTTGCTAAACCAGATGAGGCCAATGCGGCTGTTGTATCATAGGCAGCACGAGATTCAAATTGTTGCATTTTTTCATCATAATCTACACTGTCTTTTTTACTGTTGACTAAATCGGCATCGCTGGCGGCGACTGTACCACGCACGCTAGACATTTGGCGCAAAATAGCATCATTAGGCAAAACTTTTGCCCCTTTAATGACTAGTTCGCTGATAATGGGACGTTCTTTTACGGTGATGATTAGTTGATGACCATTTTGTTCTAATAAGACGTTTTCATAAAATCCACTGGCGTACAAACTGCGAATAATGGTTTCGCCCATGGCTTCAGTATAAATATCGCCCACTTTAACAGGCAAAAGTGAACGCACGGTGGCTTCTGATGTGTGCTGTTCGCCTTCTATGCGAAAATCACTAATGGCAAAATCGTCTGCCCATACAGGGGACACCATGCCCATCGAAACCAAAAGTGCGGTTATTTTGTTTATTTTCATGTATTTTATCCAATCAAGCGAGTAATATCATTAAAAAAAGCCAAAATCATCATGGTAAGCATTACCATTAATCCTAAACGTACCCCCAATTCTTGTGTACGTTTACTCAATGGTTTACCACGTAATAATTCAGTAGTATAGTAAATCAAATGCCCTCCGTCCAATACGGGAATGGGCAATAAATTCATGACACCCAAGCTAATGCTCACCAATGCTAAAAATTCGATATAGGCTTGCCAGCCAATTTGAGCGGTTTTGCCTGCCACTTCGGCAATGGTAATGGGGCCTGAGATATGTGCCAATGATGCTTTACCTGTTACTAATTTACCAAAAAATGACAAGTTCATGGTGGAATAGTTGATGGTTTTTTGCCAACCCAGCTGTAAAGCTTGAGCTAAGCTTGGATAATAATGATAACTGACTTTTTCGTGCCATGCTTTATCTATACCCGCACCCACACCAACACGTCCAATAATTTTATTTTCCAATTCCACACTATCTGGCATCAATTGTGTTTGATATTCTTGATTATTGCGTACATAAGTAATTTGCAAATTACGCCCTGCATTTTTTTCTACTATCGCCACCCAATCATTCCATGTGGGTACTGCAATATTATCCACACGAATAATGCGATCACCTGCTTTTAAACCTGCTTTATCAGCAGGACTATGGGTTTGTACTACACCAATTTCTTGACTCATTTTAAAAGGAGATAAACCTAAGCCAATTTTGCGTTTCGCTACGGCTTTAGCATCGTTTGTACCTGTGGCATTAATAGTACGTATGATGAGGTTACCATCTTGAGTTTTGACTTGTACAGGAAGTTCGCCTGTTTCCAAATTTAAGATAATTTTAGTATATGCATCGTTAAAATTATGTACAGGTTCGCCTTGTATACTGATAATTTCATCACCTGATACAAACCCTGCTTTTTGTGCAATAGAAAAAGGAGCCACTTCTCCTACAAAAGGACGAACTTCATTAATCCCCCCTAAACCAAAGCTTAGCCAATATAATAATACTGCTAATATTAAATTGGTCAAAGGACCTGCCACCACTACGGCAATACGTTTGAGTGGCGGTTGTTTGTCAAATGCATAGGGTAAATCTTCCGATGCAACTTTACCTTCACGTGTATCGACCATTTTTACATAGCCCCCAAGGGGAATCATCGATAAACACCATTCTATATTGCGCCATTTTTTAGTAATCAGTCGTTTACCAAATCCCACCGAAAAGCGCAATACTTTAATGCCACACCAACGAGCAACGATTAAATGTCCCAGCTCATGTAGACTAATTAATAATAAAATTGCTCCTAAAAATGCTAATAAAGTATACATAATGTTTCGAATAGAAATTAAGGTTTGAGAACGGTAAATTATAGTAGATTAAATCAGGTTTTATCTACCATAGCTTGGATTGCTTGGCGCACGCGGTTATCTAACCACAATAATTCTTCTATACTATGGGCAGATTCATGGCTATATAAAGATAAAGCCTGTTCCACCATTTGTGCAATGGCGGTAAAGCAAATTTTGTTGTCTAAAAATGCCGCTACGGCTATTTCATTGGCTGCGTTGAGTACACAAGGTGCTGCGCCTCCTTGATGCAAAGCTTGATAGGCTAATTTTAAACATGCAAAATGTTCAAGGTCGGGGGTTTGGAATGTTAATGCAGATAAGGTATCAAAATCTAGTTGGTCTGCACCTGATTCAATGCGTTGCGGCAAACCCAAACAATAGGCAATGGGAATGCGCATATCGGGGCTGCCTAGTTGTGCCAATATGCTACCATCACGATAACGTACCATGCTATGAATAATAGATTGCGGATGAATGACCACTTCTAAGCGTTTGGGTGGGCATTGAAATAGCCAATGCGCTTCAATCAGCTCTAAACCCTTATTCATCATGGTTGCAGAATCAACAGAAATTTTTCTCCCCATAGACCAATTGGGATGTTTAATGGCTTGTTCTGGCGTGATGTGAGCTAATTGTGATATGGGGGTATTCAAAAATGGCCCACCTGAGGCAGTTAAAATAATAGATTGAATGCCATGAGCGTCCAAATTGCCTGCATAATCACGTGGCAATACTTGAAAAATGGCATTGTGTTCGCTGTCTATGGGCAAGACACGTGCGCCATGCTGTTGTGCTGTTTGCATAAACAAACTGCCTGATACTACCAAAGTTTCTTTATTGGCAAGATAAATGGTTTTGCCAGATGCTGCTGCTGCCATTGCCGATGGTAAACCCGCTGCCCCTACAATCGCACACATGACCCCTGTGACTTCACTTGCAGAAGCGACATCTATTAAGGCTTGTTCACCATATAATACTTCGGTATTGCATTGTGCTTGTTGTAATATTTGGTTTAACTGTTGGGCATGATGTGCTTGTCCGACTACCGCAAAGCGCGGGTGATGTGTTAAACATTGTTGTGCCAAACGTTCGATATTAGCATGACCCGATAATGCAAAAACACGAAAATGTTCTGTATGACGCGCTATGACATCTAGCGTAGAAACGCCGATACTTCCTGTGCTACCCAATATTGTTAGCGTCTGCATGATTACTGCTACTAAAAAATCAAAGCCATCATTATACTCCAAGCAAAGATAAAGGATTGTTAATCCTACCTATCATGAAGTTTTAATCTATATTTAGCGTATCTTACTGTTTTTATATTGTGTATGATGAAAAGATTAAAGGTAAGGTGGCATGGGTTTAATCCTGCTTTTTTACTATCCAAAAGATAAAAAAAACGTTAGCATATTTACTATTTTCTGCTTAAATTATGAAAGAGAAAACCCATGAGCATACTTAACCAAGTCACAAAACTCGGACAACAAATCTGGTTAGACAATCTCTCACGCAGTTTGGTTCAAAGTGGTCAATTGGCCACATTTATTACTCAAGGTGTTTGTGGTGTAACGTCTAATCCTGCCATCTTCCAAAAGGCTTTTGCCCATGATGCGCTTTATACAAGTGAAATTGCTACACTTAAACAACAAGGCAAAGATGCTAAAAGCATTTATGAAACTTTGGCTATTGCCGATGTACAAAATGCGTGTGATTTGTTCCGTTCGCAATACGATCAATCACAAGGAAAATCAGGGTTTGTTAGCTTAGAAGTTTCGCCAGAGTGGTCGCATGATGTTACGGGTACGGTTGCTGAAGCCACGCGTTTACATGCTGCCATCAATCGTCCGAATGTCATGATTAAAGTTCCTGCTACTGATGAAGGATTAAGTGCGTTAACGATACTTGTTGCTCAAGGTATTAGTGTTAATCTCACATTACTTTTTTCGCGCCAACAAACACGCAAAGCTTATGCTGCTTATTACGAGGGAATAAAACAACGTTTGGCACAAGGTAGTGATGTTCGTTCTATACAAGTGGTGGCCAGTTTCTTTATTTCACGTGTAGACAGTGCTTTGGATTATACCTTGCCTCAAAATTTACAAGGAAAAGTAGCATTATCTTTGGCAAAGGCTGCTTATCGCGATTGGCAAGATGAGTTTGCTAGCACTGGATTTTTATCCTTAGCACAGCAAGGTGTAAATAAAGTATCTTTATTATGGGCATCTACAGGTGTGAAAAATCCTGCTTATCCTGACACTTTATATGTTGATGGCTTAATTGGAGAACATACGGTTAATACGGTACCTGATGCGACTTTGACTGCATTTATGGCTCATGGTACCGCCCAGAGCACTTTAACACAAGATCAAGACGCTGCTTTTGATGTATTAGAGCAGGTTGCCAAGTTAGGTATTGATTTAGAAGTGCTTGCGACACGATTGCAAAATGATGGTTTGGAACAATTTGAGCAAGCATTTGACAAACTACTTGCGCCCTTAGCCTAATCTCACTTAACTAGGGACAATAACGATGTTGATAGATTGTCCCTACCGCTATTAAAGAGACACCTATGAAATTTATTCACACTTTACTCACTCTTTCACCCAAAGCCATCAGTATGGGATTTATCATGGCAGGGTTATACAATCTTGTTGGTATTTTGGGTTTTACGCAATTTTTTACCGATCCTACACTTCGTAATACCGATCCTTTAGTTTTTTCGTGGTTAAGTCAAATCGGTATTATTTTATGGGGTGTGGCATATTTGAGCCAAACCAAGAATTATCGCTATAACCCGATATTAATCAGTGTATTTTGTATAGAAAAAATGTTGTATGCGTTTGCATGGGTTTTGTGGTTGGTGAAATCAGGCGATATGTTAGGTGCATTATTTCAACAATCTAGCATGATAGGCTTATTTTTTGCAATTTATGGTTTAGGTGATTTTTTATTTGGCGTATTCTTTGGCATTATTGTATGGCGTATTATTCACGGTGATTTCAAACGTAAAAAAAACTTGGAGAATAAAGCATGAAGCAACGCGTCATTGCTATAGATGGGCCTTCTGCATCAGGAAAAGGTACGGTTGCCGCTTTGGTTGCTGAAAAACTAGGCTGGGCGTATTTGGATTCGGGTGCTTTATATCGCTTAACCGCATTGTATGCGCAACAACAAAATATTGCATGGGATAACGAAGTGGACGTTGCCTGCCTTGCCAGTCAATTACCTGCTCAATTTCATGGAAAAAGTGTCGTGTTAAATGGGGAAGATGTCAGCCAAAATATACGCAGTGAAGCGATTGGAATGGGTGCCTCTATCGTGGCAAAATTGCCCGCTGTTCGTCAGGCTTTATTACAGCGTCAGCGTGATTTTTTGACTGAATCAGGTTTGGTTGCTGATGGGCGTGATATGGGTGCTGTGGTTTTTCCCGATGCTGATCTTAAAATCTTCCTCACCGCTAGCGCACAAATTCGCGCCGAACGTCGTGCCAAGCAAATTGGCGTTAATCTAGATACCCCCGCCTTCACCCAAATACTGGCTGACATCAAAGCACGCGATGAAGCTGATTACCAACGCCCCGTTGCACCATTACAACAATTGCCCGATGCCTATTTGTTGGATACTTCACACCTATCCATAGCAGAAGCTGTGGCACAAGTGATTCATTGGTATCAGGAAAAGCAGATTTAAACTTAATAAACCAGTATAGTGCTTAGCTTTTGGAAACTCTCTAAAAATAAGCCGACTTGTATCATGCATTTATTTTAGGTTGGGCTAATCTGTTTGTTTGCTGTGATAAATTTTATTTTTTATATATAAATTATTGTCATTTCATTTAATAATCATTAAGAAAGAATATACCTATGCCATAACGCATTCGCTGTATCTGTTCTGTCCGCCTTATTACTGGTGGCATGTTCTGCTGGTGAACAATCTGCTTCTTAAATCTCAGTTGCTTCTATTCCTACCACCGCAACAGAGAGTGTCGCTGACATCCATGCTGCACAGTCTACTGTTTTGGTTGGTGCGGAATTAAATTTCCCACCTTTTGGTTTTAAAGCAGATAATGGTCAACCTGCTGGTTTTGAGGTGGATTTATTAAATGCTATTGCCAAAGAAGAAAACTTTGTCATTCAATTTGTTCCTATTTTGCGTGATAGCTTTATTGAAGGTTTAGAAAATAAAGTTTATCAAGTGGCCGTTGCGGCGATTGCTATTAATGCTGAGCGCAGTAGCCAGATTGATTTTAGTGATTCTGTTTTGGATTATCAACGCAAAATCTATTTATTAGATAATGAAAAAATAAAGATCTAAAAACAATAGAAGATTTTAAGGGTAAAAAATTGGCAGCCAGTCGTTCCTTTAATACAGCGCAAGAGATTGTAAGCTCAGAGAGCAATGTGGTTAAAACAGATACATTCTTTTTGGCATTGAAAGCCATGTATCTTGGTGAAGTAGATGGTACACTAGGTGATAGTCGTGTATTAGAATATTTTTCTAAAAACAATCCTGAAATTAAGACACGTAGCATTTCATTGGGTGAGCAAAAACGTGAAATCGCATTTGCCCTGGCTAAAGGTAGTACTGAACTTTTGAATAAAATTAATAGTGGTTTGAGTAAAATTAAAGCCAATGGCACCTATCAGCAAATTCTTGATAAATGGTTTGGTGCGACCAAATAACCATGATTGCCCCTTTTTGTTTTCTTGAGCAAAAAGGGTTTTCTTATCTAATGATATAGTAATACTTGATTTTCAGTAATTTTACCCCATATAGACAGGCATTCTATTTATTCTAATGAAATATTATGAGCAAAAACTACTATGAAACGTTGGGTGTGAATAAATCAGCCAGTGAAGATGAGATTAAAAAAGCCTATCGTAAATTGGCAATGAAATATCACCCAGATCGTAATAAAGACAATAAAGAGGCTGAAGAAAAATTTAAAGAAATACAAAAAGCTTATGATACCTTGTCTGATCCGCAAAAAAAGGCAGCTTATGATCAATATGGCCATGCAGCATTTGAACAAGCTGCAGGTGGTGCAGGTGGTTTTGGTGCGGGTGGTTTTGATTTTAGCGGATTTAGCAATTTTGGAGGGGGGAGTTTTCAAGGCGATTTTAGTGATATATTTAGCCAAATGTTTGGCGGTGGTGGCGCACGTTCACACCAACAAAGCTATCAAGGTGCCGATATCGATTATGCAGTGGAAATTACCTTAGAAGAAGCGGCACGTGGCATAAGCAAAAAAATCACCATTCCTACTTATGATGAATGTGATATTTGCCATGGTTCAGGTGCAAAAGCAGGTACACAAGCGAGCACTTGTCACACTTGTGGTGGTAAAGGTACGGTGCATGTGCGCCAAGCCATTTTCCAAATTCAGCAAACGTGTCCCACTTGTCATGGTTCGGGTAAAGAAATTAAAGATCCGTGTTCTAAATGCCATGGTAGCGGACGCGTGAGAACCAGTAAAACAGTAGAGGTCAACATTCCCGCAGGAATTGATGATGGACAACGTATACGCTTAACTGGCGAGGGTGAACCAGGAACTCACGGTGCACCTAATGGGGATTTGTATATTCATGTTGCAGTAAAAGCACATGAAACTTTCCAACGAGATCCTAGTAATCCAACCGACTTGCATTGTGAACTACCTATTAGTTTTGCTACGGCAGCATTAGGTGGTGAGATGGAAGTGCCCACATTAAGTGGCAAAGTAAAATTAACCATTCCAGCTGGTACACAAACAGGCAAACGTTTGCGTATTAAAGGTAAAGGCATAAAATCTGTACGCAACAGCAGTTTGGTTGGTGATTTGTATTGCCATATTGTGGTAGAAACACCAATTAATCTAACGGATCGTCAAAAAGAATTACTACAAGAATTTGAAAGTATTGCTACGGGATTAGAGCGCAATCAAACCCCACGTCAAAAAGGATTTTGGGAACGTTTAAAAGATCATTTTGATTAAGTAAATATACGTTAGGTTGCGTATTTTATTAGAGAGAAGCCGCTTATATCTATTTAAAGCGGCTTTTTTGTGGCGATGACTTTACAATTACTGGTTTAAGGATTAAAAATATGTCTTTTTTCGTTTTTATTGTTTGGAGATTGTTATGAAAGTTGGATTTGTTGGCTGGCGTGGCATGGTTGGCTCAGTATTAATGCAACGTATGTGTGAAGAAAATGATTTTGCGCATATTCCAGATGCCTATTTTTTCACCACTTCTAATATAGGCGGTGTTGCTCCCGATTTTGGTCAAGCTAATAAGGTGTTGCTGAATGCTAATGATGTTGCGCAATTAGCCAAAATGGATATTATTGTTACTTGTCAGGGTGGTGATTATACTAAGGCGGTATATCAACCATTGCGTGATAGTGGTTGGGCAGGTTATTGGATAGATGCCGCTTCCTCTTTGCGTATGAAAGATGATGCAATTATTGTACTGGATCCCGTTAACCGTGATGTCATTGATGCAGGTTTGAAAAAAGGTATTAAGAACTATGTGGGTGGCAACTGTACAGTTTCTTTGATGTTGATGGCATTGGGTGGGCTGTTCCAAAATGGTTTGGTAGAATGGGCAAATAGCATGACCTATCAAGCCGCATCAGGTGCAGGGGCAAAGAATATGCGTGAATTAATCAGTGGCATGGGTGCAATTTATGGACAAGTTGCGTCAGAATTGGCTGATCCTGCCAGCGCAATTTTAACGATAGATCGGAAAGTATCAGATTTTTTACGCTCAGATGATTATCCCAAAGCCAACTTTGGTGTACCTTTGGCTGGTAGTTTGATTCCATGGATTGATGTAGATTTGGGTAATGGCCAATCCAAAGAAGAATGGAAAGGGCATGCGGAAACCAATAAAATTTTGGGTGGGCAACGTCCTGTAGTTGTTGAAGGTTTATGTGTTCGTATTGGTGCGATGCGTTGCCACAGCCAAGCCATTACATTAAAATTGAAACAAGATTTGCCTGTAGCCGAAATTGAAAAAATTATTGCCCAAGCCAATCCTTGGACAAAAGTTATACCTAATAATAAAGAAGCGTCTATGAATGAGTTGACTCCTGCCGCCATTACAGGGACATTAACAACTCCTGTAGGCCGTATTCGCAAATTAGCCATGGGTGGCGAGTATATCAGCGCATTTACTGTGGGTGATCAATTACTTTGGGGTGCAGCAGAACCCATTCGCCGTATGCTCAATATCGTATTGGGCAAATTATAAGATAATAATTTAGTCTAAAAGATCGTCTCAATCATCATGTCATTTGAGGCGATTTTTTTATTAATTACATCATCAAATAATTCAAATCCTCCGATTGTATGCCAATCAAAAAGCAAAATGATATACTTTTACATCTGGTTCATTATGAGCCTAAACACACACAAGGAAGTATTTTTCTATGAATGTTATTGCCGATGTGCAAAGTAGCCAAGATTTACGTAATATTCCGATCAATCAAGTGGGGATTAAAGATTTACGTTTTCCTATTCAATACCATAGCCAAACAGGTATACAACATAGTATTGCGCGTTTCACCATGACCGTGTTTTTGCCTGAAACACAAAAGGGAACCCATATGTCACGTTTTGTGGCATTGCTAGAAGAGCAACAAAATCCTTTAGATTGGACTGTATTACATACGTTGACTGAAAAAATGTTACAGCGTTTACAATCTCCAGCGGGAAAAATTACCGTTTCTTTTCCTTTTTTTCGGCAAAAAACAGCACCTATATCAGGGATTAAGTCATTATTGGATTATGATATGACCCTTACTGGAGAGTTTACTGCTCAAGGACAATATTTTGGGACATTACAAGTGCAAATCCCTGTAACCAGTTTGTGTCCTTGTTCCAAAGAAATTTCACAATATGGTGCACACAATCAACGATCACATGTTACTGTCGCCTTATCTTGCCATGAAAAGACACCTATTACGGTGGAAGAAGTCATTAATTGGGTAGAAGATCAAGCATCGTGCCAATTATATGGTTTACTCAAGCGTCCTGATGAAAAATTTGTTACTGAACGGGCGTATGAAAATCCTAAATTTGTAGAAGATATGGTACGAGATGTTGCCGCTATTTTACGTGATGATAAACGTATTACTGCATTTACGATTGAGAGTGAGAATTTTGAGTCCATTCATAATCACTCTGCTTATGCCATAATTCAATACCCTTAATGGAGATAATCATGATAGAACATCTTCCAGAAAAACAACGATTTGAATATCGTGAAAATGAAAATATTGCTTATTTGTCCTACACGTTAGTAAATGGCATATGGACTGCAAAACATACAATTGTGCCAGAAGCATTAGGTGGTCGAGGGATTGCCACACAGTTAGCGCAAGCAGCCTTAAATTGGGCAAACACACAAAATTATCATATAGAGGCAGAGTGTAGTTTTATGTCGCGATATTTACAAAAACATCCTTTGGGATAAATCATATGCAAGTCCAGCAGATTGCCACGCCATTGGGGCGGATGATAGTCGTGTGGAGTACATATGGTTTGTGTTTATTGGAGTTTGCTGATCAGGCACAATTGTCTCGTGAACTTAACACCATATCTCAAGCACGAAAGGGTCAGTGGGCGGTTGAACCGAATTGGCATATTCAGTTGCAAGATGAATTAGCAGATTACTTTGCAGGCGTGCGTCAACAATTTACTGTTCCTTTAGATCCCATTGGCACACCCTTTCAATTGCGTGCGTGGCAAGCTTTGTGTGCGATTGAGTATGGCAATACATGGTCATATAAACAGCAAGCACAGTATTTAGGCAATAAAAAAGCCAGTCGTGCTGTAGCTGCAGCTAATGGACAAAATAAAATTTCTATTATCATTCCTTGTCATAGGGTGATTGGCAGTAATGGTACATTAACTGGTTATGCAGGTGGTTTAGCACGTAAGAAATTTTTATTAGAATTAGAGAGAAACATCCCAAATAATTCAGTATTTGGGATGTAAATAACCACTTAAGCAGAAGCTTGTGCTTGATTTTCTTGTGCTTGGTATAATGCATCAAAGTTAATTGGTGCGAGCAATACAGGAGGGAAGCCTGCACGAGTGATGGTGGAAGAAACCACTTCACGTGCGTAAGGGAATAGAATATTAGGACAAGAAACACCCAATAAGAGTTTGATGTCTTCTTCAGGAATGTTTTCTAAGTGAAAAATACCCGCTTGGGTAACTTCATTCAAAAATACCACACGGTTATCTTGCAATTTAGCTGTTACGGTAACCGTGATACTGCACTCATAAAAATTATCTTCAATTTTTTGGTTAGCAGTAGCAATGCGCATATCTACTTCAGGCACTTCTTGTTCCAAAAAGATTTGTGGTACATGAGGTGCTTCCAAAGAGATATCTTTAACATACAATTTCTCTACGCTAAATACGGGTTGTTTTTCTTCGCTCATAATAATTTCCTGTTATTAGGGTTGATATGAAATGGGATTATACCTGTAATTAATAATTATGCGACATAAAAAAACCGAATTCTATTATAGAATTCGGTTTTTAAGATTTCAATGATTATTGAACACGTTGTTGAATTTCGCGAGTAATCAAAGAGCGGATTTGAACATCTACGCGACGATCGGGTTCGATACATGCAATCAAAGCAGCACGTTTTTTCGCTTTAGATACTTTTTTACCTAATTTCGCTACTTCTGCTTGGCAAGTAGCTGTCATGCGTGCTTGGCTTTCACCCAAACCTACTGCAGAGATTTTTTCAGCAGGTACGCCTTGTTGTACTAAGTAATTAGCCACGGCATTGGCGCGACGTTCAGATAAGGCTTGGTTGTATTTTTCTGAACCCATAAAGTCGGTGTTACCTTCAACACGAACAGCTTGAACAGAAGTATCACGCAAACGTGATGCCAAGTCATTAAGTGTTTGAATGGCTTCTGGACGCAAGTTGGTTTTATCAAAACCAAACAAGAATTCGGAACGTAAGTTAACGGTTTCGTTTTGTTCTACTGTTTCATATTGTGGTTGTTCAGTTTTAGGGCCTGGAGCCACATTACGATCACCACATTCTGCTAAACCGTTTGCATCTTTATTTAAGTAGGTATTTTCCCAGCATTCATCGTAGTTGTTGCGAACAACTTCACCAGATTGTTCGCTTGTTGTATAACCATGAATATCGTGCGCCATTGCACCCGCAGAAGCCAATAGGGCAGCAATCATTGCGCTTGCTTTAATTTGTTTAGTCATTTTTGTTCCCTCATCAAGAAAATGATTGTGGCAAACGTTTAAAATTTAAGGCTCGCCACGTGTTTGAGATTTAGGCTGCTGCTTGTGGGCAGGCGCAAACCCAAATTTAACCAAATAATACTATAAGAATTTGACCCGTATTTGTCAATACAGATAACTTGTTAATCTTAATTATAACATGAAACCATAGCGACAAGTTACTGTTATGTGCGGATTATTTGCTTTGTGCATCATTGTTGCGTATAGACAACAGTCTTTTTGTGTAACTTGTGCTAAATTTGTATCTTAATCTCTGTTGGATGAATACGCTCATGAAATTACAACAATTACGCTATGCGGTGGAGGTGTTTCGCCGTAACTTAAATGTGTCTGATGCTGCTGATGCTTTGTTTACTTCACAACCTGGAGTGTCTAAACAAATTCGCTTATTAGAAGAGGAATTAGGTGTTCAAATTTTTATCCGCAATGGAAAACGAATTGTGTCGGTAACCCCTGCTGGGACAGCGGTTTTGGAAACGGCTGAACGTATTTTGCGTGATGTACAAAGTATACGACATATTGGTAATGAATTTTCTCAGTTGAATAAAGGAGTGTTCATTATTGCGGCAACTCACGCTTTATTACGTTTTGGTTTGCCTGCGGTGATTGAACGTTTTAAAACTGTGTTTACAGAGGTGCAAGTCATGCTCAAGCAAGGCACACCCGCACAAATTGTGTCATGGGTCAATGAGGGAGAAGTGGATTTAGCACTGGTCAATGATGTTGTGGAGGATTTGGCCAACATTAAAAAATTACCTTGTGGAGCATGGCATTATGTAGTGGTTATGTCGCCATCTCATCCATTGGCACAAGCATCATTGTCTTTATCCGATATCGCTAACTATCCTTTATTAACTTATGATTCAACATTTGCCACAGGATCTTTGGCATCACGTGCTTTTTTACGTACAGATATACCCCATTGTCAGGTGGCTTTTGAAAGTAATGATGCACAAGTTTTATTACAATATGCGCGGTTGGGTTTGGGCATAGCATTGTTGGATAATACGGCGGTGCAGTCTTTGTCTACTGATGGTTTGGTGGTGCGTCATGTTGGGCATTTGTTTGCGCCTGCACAATATTATGTTTTGTTGCGTGATGATGCATTAGTACGGAGTTATGTGTATGACTTTATGGTAATGGTAGATGATAAGCTAACACGTGAAACCGTGGATAAATGGCTTTATGCCCCAGCTGTGGTAGATTTTTCTATTTAGGCTGAAAAATGAATGGGATAAAAATATTAAATAATTATCGTATAGTCCATTTTATACGTTTTATCATGCGTCGATTTGAAGAAGCGGAAATTGTGCAAGTGGCGGGGAGCTTAACATTTACTACATTGTTAGCATTGGTGCCATTATTGGTGGTGATGTTGAGTGTGGTAGCCGCTTTTCCCATGTTTAATGATTGGCTCAATGCATTCACTTCGTTTATTAATCGTATGATAGTGCCTAGTGGAGCCAGTGTAGTAGCAGATTATTTAGCCAGTTTTAAAGCCAAAACTGGTCAATTAACCGCAGTAGGTATTGTGGGCATGGTGATGACATCGTTATTACTTTTGCAAACCATGGAACAAACGTTCAATCGCATTTGGCGAGTAGAACAACAGCGTTCGTGGTGGATACGTTTTCCTATGTATTGGTTATTGTTAACCATAGGTCCCTTAGCGGCGGGGTTTAGCTTGTCGGTTTCAGCTTATATGCATATTGAACAAGGCTGGTTTTTAGTCAAAATGAATCTGTTGTGGCAGATTTTATACGATACTTTATTTTTATCAATACTGTATCGTTTGTTGCCCAACTGTCGTGTGATGACACATCACGCTTTATTAGGAGCACTCATTACTTCGTGTGGCTTAGAAGTAGCCAAATGGGGGTTTGGGGTATATATAGCTAATTTTAATAGCTACACATTGATTTATGGTGCATTCGCGGTCATACCTGTATTTTTAGTATGGCTTCATTTACTATGGATGATTATGTTAAGTGGCGCATTGTTGACAGCTTGTATTGCTTATTGGCGCAGCGATTTATTGGTGCAATCGACACGATATACGGTATCTTGGCGTGATGTGATGATGACATTAAGCCATTTAGCGCAAGCACAACAGCAAGGTAAAGTATTATCTTTCAATGATTTATTAAGCTATGTTTATGAACCACAAAAGGTATTGTGTACATTAGAAAATTGGGGCTATGTGGCACAAAGTCGTACAGGTTGGTTATTGAAATCCACCCCAGAACAAATTAGCCTTGCCCCAATTTTTCGACAACTTATCGGTGAAGATAGAATTTTGCAAAATGAGTTGGCACAATTGGAATGTTTAAGTTTGCAAGATTATATACAGCAGCAAACTGATCCCTAGTGCGCCTGTATGGTTTGCAATATTGCTTTTAGATTTTGTTGGACTTGTGTTATGTCCAGCCAATTAACTGAAAAGAACAAGAAAGCAAATACCATAATCAATCCAGTGCTTAAAACCCAATAGACTAAATACATCATGATGACACGTGATGGACGCTGTTGGCTTTGTATGAGAAAACCCAATGCTTGTGCCCAAAATGCCCAAATATTCCATAACAGCATGGGAAAAGCCAAGGGCGCAAAGGCATAAACAAGCAAGTTAGGTATGGTCAACGCCTCGCCTGCCAATACATAGCCTATGTAAGGCAAACGTTTGTCTGTTTTTGCATGTGGCAATAAATCACGCGATACCCGAGACAAAACCACAAAACGTGTTAATCCTACCAACATGCCAAAAGCAATGGCACCAAAATGGTTACCTAAAAGTGGCAATAAACTCACCGCATTGACCACGCAAATCCCCAATATCACCGCTAAAAAAACAGGTAAGCCATATAAATATTGAATGGGGGTATGGCGATAACGCAGACGCATGATATACCACGCATCGCGTACCAAATCATCTAAATTGGCATTAAGAAGAATAACAAATTTAATATCCATTAACTATCCATATAAAATAAAAGGCGGAGAAATATCCGCCCTGTGATACCAATTAGCCACGTTTATCATAGGTTATTTGTAGGCGTGGGCGCAAAGGTTCCAAATTAATACCCGCTAATTCTGCGGCTTTAATGACACTATTAACTTCTACGCCACGTTTAACTTGGTTTAATGCCCAAAGCATAGAAGATCGTGTCCCTGAGCGACAATAAGCCAAAATAGGAGCAGGGGATTTGGCTACGGTTTCTTGAAATTCTGCTAAAGCTGCATCATCAATGCCATCCATCACTACAGGCATATAAATCACATTTTCCACTCCTGCATTGTGCAGCCAAGCTTTTACGGTTTCAAAGCTAGGTTGATTGGGTTCTTCATCGTCGGGACGATTGCAAATAACAGTTTTAATGCCATATGAAGGAACGCGTTTAGCAAAGCGTTCATCTAGTTGTTTAGAAACATATAAATAATCTGCAATTTTTTCAATAGCCATGGTATCTTTCCTTGTTCGTTTGCATAACGGTCAAAGTCGTCTATTTTAAATGGTTTTTTAGCCACGTGAAATATTTTTATTTTTAAGGGGTGGTTTTGATACCATATAGCACATCTAAATCATACTTTGGACTAAAATGTTTTTCTTTGACTTGATATTGTACGACTTTATCGTTTTGTAATACTGTTTTTACTTTCCCTTTCCCTTTCCAACAAAAAGAGATAATTTGATCTTTGGGTTTTTCAATAGTAAGCGTAAAATCTTCTATTGGTTTTGCCCAGTTTGCACCCGTTTTGAGAATGTAACCCAGTTCACGATAGTAGTAGGTGTTTTGATTAGCTCTTGCTTTCACTGATTGTTTAAAGGCAGAATCAATACAATAGGCATTAGTAAATTTTTTGAAGTTGATCAAATCGGCTAAACCCAGTCCGCCTCCTACTAAAGGTTGATATTCGTGATAAATTTTGGTGATTGCATTGGCTTTAAAGGTTTGTTGCCAACTATAAATAATTTGTCCACCCCATACAATATCTCCATTGTCTTCCGCAGTTTTATATGTAAATTTAGCAAGGCGCGGATCTTGACATTTTAAGATTTTTTGATTTGCTGAGTCGGATTTACGCAACCAAGGTTCCATTAATTCTTCTTCATTTAAGCCGCAGGCGCGGAGAATTTCAGTAACGTCGTGAGAAACAGATTTTCTTTTCTCTTCATCATCTGCATTTTGGGTTTCATAAAAGAAAGCACGTACGTGAGTAGTCGGTTTAATTTCTTTACCATTTGCATAAACTTTAAACGAATTGATTAAACTTTGGGTATCGGCAAAAGGACTGTAATCGTCTAGCATTACTTCTGGTAATGGGAACAACACGGTCTCAGTAATGTCTTTATCGGTTAGATTGCGATATTCATAAGCTACTTTAATTTTATCTTGACTGATAAACAGATTTTCTTTTTGCATGACAATCTTTTCATTTTTGATGTATTCCACGCCACCTGTTGAAACGCTTCCTGTACCGTCATTGGCATAAGATATTAAAGGTAGGCAGAGTATGGTAGAAAAAATTAGAATTTGTTTCATATTGGTTCCTTTATAAAAAGATATAGTCAACATACTTATTTTATTATACAATAATTGATATATACTGTTTTTCCCCGCTAACTTATAAAAGGAAATCATCATGTTCCCAGAATTTCGCGAATTAATTAGTAAATTAAAAGTGGAAGACGCGCATTTTGCTCGTTTGTTTAATGAACACAATGATTTAGATGAAGAAATCAAGAAATTAGAAAACGATATTGTAAGTAATACCAATGCTGCTGATGAAATCCACAAGTTAAAACAAAAAAAATTAGCTTTAAAAGATGAGTTGTATAGCTTGTTGAAAAAAGCTTCAGGTAAATAAAATCTAAAAAAATGCACGTTGTTCAACACAACGTGCATTTCTTATTTAGCGTAAAACCGTTTTTGTCCAACGTTCTATCCAAGTTTTTTGCTTACTATTAATTTGTTGTGCAGGCAATGTTTTCCCATCTTTGGGAACACTGGCATAAGCCATGGCGGCATTAGGGCGTGTATTCTTTACGGCAGGATAAACCCACATTGAAGTGAATACCGCTTCTTGCACATGAGAGCTTTGTAAATATTGTGCTAATTTCGCAGCCAGTTCAGGTTGTTTGGCATGATTGAGTACGGCTACACCTTCTATTTGAAGATAACTGCTACCGTTGAGGAATAAATTGCCCATATTAGGTGTGGTCAATTTTCCTTTACTATAAAATACTTCAGCGGCAGGACTACTGGCATAGCCTACCATAATTGGGCGTGTTCCACCATTTAGAGTAAACTCTGTGTAATAAGCTTCACTCCAACCCTTAGTAATTTTGACACCATTTTGACGCATTTTTTGCCACCAGTTAAATGCACCTTCTTCCCCCATGGCGCGAATATTGGCAAACAAAAAACCTAGCGCGGGTGTAGAAGTGGCAGGGTTGGGGCTAACCAATAGATCTTTGTATTGTGGTTTGGTTAAATCTTCCAGAGTTTTAGGTAAAGGAATATTATGTTCGGCAAACCATTTTTTATCATAATTGAGAGTAATAAAACCATAATCTATGGCTAATGCATGTTGAATAGATACCGTAGTAGGGACACTTTTGGGTTGAGTTGTCGCCAAAATACCTGCTTGTTGTGCTTTGCTACTGGTATTATTATCTAAGCCATATACCAAATCAGCTAAGGGTGATTGTTTGGTTAAAATTAAGCGATTGAGCATTTCATTCCCATCACCCATTTTAATCACGACCACTTTGGCATCATTGGCTTGTTCAAACGGTTTTATGACCGATTCAGGTAAATCGTAACTATCATGGACGGCTAAGCGCACCTCAGTAACAGCTAAAGCTTGTGTAGAAATAAGAGTTAATATACTAATAAATAATGTTTTATTAAACATTTTTTTCTCCTAAATAAAAAAGGTTGCATGAAATTATCAGGCAACCTTGTTCTCCGTTCCCTATGACAGCATTATCTGTCAGGTTCAACGGGTATTTCTCAGCCGTATATTATATGTATACAGCACCCCGACTTAATCTTTTTGTATTATATTAAAAAAGTCCCGCTCTTGCCAGAGGTGATTATTAATATGTTAAATTGAAATAGGATGATTTGGATTTTGATGGGAAAATAACGTGATACATAGATATTTTAATCTATTATAGATGTGAAAAAATCCTACTCATAAAAAGTAGGATTTAATAAACTTGGTACGCCCAAGGGGAATCGAACCCCTGTTACCGCCGTGAAAGGGCGATGTCCTAACCGCTAGACGATGGGCGCAAATTCTTGGCGCACCCGGAGCGATTCGAACGCCCGACCCTTTGGTTCGTAGCCAAATACTCTATCCAACTGAGCTACGGGTGCCATGCAATCAAGAAAGGTTGAATTATGCCAAATTGTTGCTATCTTGTAAAGAGATAAAAAGTATATTTTTTATTCTATATTTTAACTATTTGTTTTTTAAATATAAATATTTTTATACTACACGGTTTTTTATCATGCCAGCAACAAAACTTTGGATATTGTCTTCCAAAATACGCAGTAAATTGTTCACAGCTTGCACACTGCCCCATGCCATATGTGGTGTTACAATCAGATTGGGTAAATGTGCCAATAATGGATTGCCTTCACGTGGTGGTTCGGTGCTTAAAACATCAAAGCCTGCACCACCTAGTTGACCATATTTTAAAGCGGCCAGTACGGCTTGTTCATCTGCCAGTCCTCCGCGCCCCATATTGAGCAAAATGGCGTTAGGTTTCATACGCTTGAGTTCGGTTTCACCAATAAGATGATGGGTGTGTTCATTTAACGGACAGTTGAGTGAAATGACATCGGCGCGACTAATGGCTTCATCAAAGGCGATATAACCTTCACGGATTAGGCTGGCGTGTTTGTGTTCACCCCAAATAACATTCATACCAAAGGCTTGTGCCAATTCGCCGACACGCTGCCCAATGTTGCCACGCCCAAAAATAGCAAGGGTTTTGCCCGCAATATCATTGAGTGGTGCGCTCTGGTAACAAAAAATGGGTGATTTTTGCCACATTCCCGCGCCTACATCGCGCAGATAAGCGGGTAAATTGCGACTAAGTGCTAACAACATCATCATGGTATGTTCAGCCACGCTTTGGGTGCTGTATGCGGGAACATTACACACAACAATTCCTGCTTGTTTAGCGGCAACAATGTCTACATTGTTATAACCTGTGGCAGGGATTGCAATCATTTTAAGTTGTGGATGGGCAGCAATATGTTCAGCGGTAATTAATGCTTTATTAGCAATGACAATATTGCATTGTGCCAAACGATCCATGGTTTGTTCTGGTGTGCTGGTGGGGTATTCGGTGTATTGATGGGTAAAGGAAAATTGTAAAGGGCGTGATTTTAGAGTGTCGCGATCTAGAAAAACAATATTCATGAGAATGACTTTTCACAAGTAATGAGAAAGTTAGATTGTAATCCTGTGTAATCAGATGGGCAAATGGTTTTAATGGTGCTGTTTTATAAAAAAATGAATATTCGTAGCGGATAAACAAAAATGAGTTTAGTATTTTTTGTTTGTCCGCTATAAAATATGGTTTTGTGATTAATAAGTTAGATTAGGAAAAATCACCGCCAAAACTCATTGCGCCCGTTTCAGCACTGCTAGATAAGCTACGGAATCCAGCAAACAGTTCACGACCAATACCATGTGTATGTTGGCTTAAATCAGGTTGAGGAATTTCACGTGCATTCCATTCAGCTTCGTTGACTAAAACATTTAACTCACCAGTTTCTGCGTTAAAGCGAATTAAATCACCTGTGCGGATTTTGCCAATATTGCCGCCCAATAATGCTTCAGGCGACATATGAATTGATGCTGGCACTTTGCCTGATGCGCCAGACATACGACCGTCCGTAACCAATGCCACTTTAAAACCACGGTCTTGTAAAATGCCTAAAGGTGGTGTCAATTTGTGCAATTCGGGCATACCCATTGCGCGTGGTCCTTGGAAACGCACTACGCAAACAAAATCGCGTTCCAACTCACCACGTTTAAATGCGTCCAAGACTTCTTTTTGGTCATTGAATACAATCGCAGGCGCTTCAATCACACGATGCTCTGGTTTTACCGCAGAGATTTTAATCACACCACGACCAATATTACCCTTCATTAAACGCAAACCGCCATCAGGTGAGAATGGATTATCGTATTTACGTAAAATATCTTCGTTGCGACTTTCTTTTTCTGCTTCACGCCATTGCAGTTGACCGTCAATTAGGAAAGGTTCTTTGGTATAAGCTTCCATACCATGACCCACAACGGTATCCACGTCATCATGTAATAAACCAGCATTGCGTAATTCACGAATCACAAATGGCAAACCGCCTGCCGCGGCAAAGTGGTTTACGTCTGCCTTACCATTTGGATACACGCGAATTAACAATGGAATAATTGATGAGATTTCATCAAAATCGTCCCAAGTTAAAATAACACCAGCTGCACGCGCCATAGCAACTAAGTGCATGGTATGGTTAGTTGAACCGCCCGTTGCCATCAGACCAATCAAAGCATTAATAAACGATTTTTCAGTCAACATTTCACCAATCGGTTTAATGGTTTGGTTTTTAATGCTCTCAACCAGATGCGCAGCTGCATAACGGGTTAGTGCCTCACGCATTGGTGTGTATGGATTGAAAAACGCTGCCGCAGGTAAATGCAAACCCATAAATTCCATCATCATTTGGTTTGAATTAGCCGTACCATAGAATGTACATGTACCAGGGCTGTGATATGAACCCATTTCACTTTTTAATAATTCATCACGACCCACTTTGCCTTCTGCAAACAATTGACGTGTTTTTGATTTTTCATCATTTGAGAGACCGCTTGCCATGGGACCCGCTGGAGTAAAAATCCCTGGAATATGACCGCATGATAATGCACCAATTACCAAACCCGGCACGATTTTGTCGCATACGCCAAAAAATAATGCGCCATCAAACATTTGGTGAGATAAACCGACCGCTGTACTCATCGCAATCACATCACGCGAAAATAAAGACAATTCCATGCCTTCATACCCTTGTGTAATGCCATCACACATTGCAGGTGTACCGCCTGCCACTTGTGCCGTTGCGCCATGTTTTTGTGCTTCTTCTTTAATCCAATTGGGAAATTGAGCAAACGGTTGATGCGCCGAAACCATATCGTTATAAGCCGTAATCATGCCCAAGTTTGGCACTTCATGTTTGAGCATTTCAATCTTGATACTTTTGGGCATAGATGCGTAACCATGCGCTAAGTTAGAACAACCCAATTGGTCGCGTTCTACACGTCCTTGCTGTTTGTGTGCATGAATACGTTTTAAATAAGCTTCGCGCGTAGGGCGACTACGTTCAATAATACGCTCGGTAATGGCAATGAGTTTAGGATGTAAAGTGGGCATGCTGTTTTCCTTATAAAATGGATTGTATTTGGGATAAATGGCTACAAACTGTTTAAGACCCCCCCATTGATATCATTTGTAGCATAGTTACAAATTAGTCGTGATTCTAGATGTTGAGATAAAGTATAAAATATGGTTTTGTTTTGGTGATATTATACCGCTAAAATTATGATAAATATTGTATTATTTTTTAATTTACACAGTTTAAAACTTGGTGTAGCAGGGTGCTATTTGTAGTATTATTTCATAATCTAAATAGAGGTGGTATGTTGTTACATTTTATGCTGAATCAATCCAATGAGAATAAAATTTGTCAGGCTAAGACAAACGGTTTATTGTTTCATTTTTTTATCAAAGGATGGCCCTTATGTCTTCTTTAAATAATTTTGATATGATTTTATTTGGCGCAACGGGTGATTTGGCAATGCGTAAGTTGTTACCTTGTTTGTATCAAGCGCATGCCGAAGGTTTATTACACCCTGAAGGCCGCATTTTAGGTGTCAGTCGTAGCCAACTAGATAGAGGGAGTTTTTTAACTAAAGTGCAAAATGATAGCAAAATTCATATTAAACATAATTTTAGTGAGGATTTATGGCAATCATTTATTGCACGAATTGATTATTTGTCTGTAGACGTTACGCGTGCCAGCGATTTTGTGCGTTTGAGTGAAGTGGTTCAGGCACGTACCCAAACCGATAATGTGGTGATTTATCTGTCTACTGCACCTAAGTTTTTTGCACTTGCTTGTGAAAACTTGGCTAATGTTGGTTTGAATGGTGCCAATGTGCGTATTGTTTTAGAAAAACCATTGGGAACAGATTTGGTTTCTTCTCAACAAATTAATACTGATGTGGCACGCTTTTTTAAAGAAAATCAAATCTATCGTATCGATCATTATTTGGGTAAAGAAAGCTTACAAAATCTATTGCCTTTACGTTTTGGTAATGTGTTTTTTGAGCAAGTATGGAATAAGGATTTTGTGCAGTCGGTGCAAATTACGGTTGCTGAACAGTTGGGGGTGGAAGAGCGTGGTGAGTTTTATGATGTTACAGGTGCATTGCGCGATATGATGCAAAACCACATCATTCAAATGCTGTGTTTTGTTGCTATGGAACAGCCCAAATCATTAAATGCGGATGATGTGCGTGATGAAAAACTAAAAGTTGTTGCCGCATTAAAACCCATGACCTCTGCCGATGTAGATAAAAACGTGATTCGTGCGCAATACACGGCTACTGCCACGCAAAAAGGTTATTTGCAAGAATACAATATTCCTGCCGACAGTCGTACCGAAACCTATGTTGCTATTCGAGCCGAAATCAATACGCCGCGTTGGGAAGGTGTGCCATTTTATTTGCGCACAGGAAAACGCTTGGCAGCTCGTACTGCAGAAATTGTCATTAACTTTAAAGAACAAGAAAAAGGCTTGTTTGGCAACAACGCCAATCGCTTGGTTATTTCATTGCAGCCTGACGAAACCATTAAAACCAAGTTGTTTGTAAAAAAAGTGGGCAGTAATTTAGCGGTAATACCTACAGAAATGGTGTTAGACATGGGACAGGTGGAAACCACACGCCGTGCTGAGGCTTATGAATTGCTGTTGCGTGAAGTGATTGATGGACATTTAGGTTTATTTAACCGTCGTGATGAATTGGAAAAAGCGTGGGAATGGGTGATGCCAATTTTGGACAACTGGGCGGTTTCATCTGTGGCACCACGTACTTATCCTGCCTCTAGCTGGGGGCCTGAAGAGGCACGCGCATTATTGGCACGTGATGGCAATGTGTGGTTGGAAGAGCAGAATTAAAGCTTATATTTAGATTAAATTAAAACCAGTAGTACTATTTTGTTTAGTCTACTGGTTTTTTATTTATTCCTGATTGCGTCCTTGCCAAAAATATCGCCAGACAAAAGCAGGGAATGCCGCTACGCAATATAAGCAAATGACGACTACAAAAAATTCCCAGCCTTGACTGTGTACTATGCCTGTACGTTTTTCTAAGATATAGGATAAACCTGCGACAATGATAAAGCCCACCAGCATTTCCACAATATGTTGCATGAATTTCTTATGTTGTACAGGAAAAATGCCCCATGCGCGCGTGGTTAAAAAAGGTAAATTAGCAAACAGTAACGCTAAAATTAGCAAGGTGTACATAGGAGCAGTCATAAGAAACCAGAAACTTTCTTTATAAAAGAATATTGTAGCAGATTTTTGTTATAATCATGTCCCTTCATTTTTAAAGGTATTTTATGCGCACACAACAGGAACTGGCAGACATTACTTTGCTGGGCAATCAAGGCACGCAATATCCCAGTCATTATGCACCTGATATTTTGGAAGCATTTGATAACAAACATCCAGGTAACGATTATTTTGTCAAATTTATTTGTCCTGAATTTACTAGTTTATGTCCGATTACAGGTCAACCTGATTTTGCTACGATTATTATTCGCTATATTCCAAATATTAAAATGGTAGAAAGCAAATCATTAAAGTTATATTTGTTTAGCTTTCGTAATCATGGTGATTTTCATGAAGATTGCGTTAACATTATTATGAAAGATCTGATTCAACTGATGAATCCAAAATATATTGAAGTCTTGGGTGAGTTTACACCAAGAGGTGGCATTGCTATTCACCCTTTTGCCAATTATGGTCAAATAGGCACACCGTTTGAAAACTTGGCGCAAAAGCGTTTGTTTGAACACGATATACTCTAAATTTACGCGGTTCGCAATCCTCCCGCAATAACAAAACTAAGGAATTTTGAGATGGACTTTCTATTTTCTCATACTCAACGGCGTAATGCTTTGGTTTGGCTGATATTATTTCATATTACTGTGATTGCATCTAGTAATTATTTGGTACAATTTCCCTTTACGATAACTTTGCCTAATGGCTTTGATGTGCATTCAACTTGGGGTGCATTAACTTTTCCGTTTATTTTTTTGGCAACAGATTTAACTGTGCGTATTTTTGGGCAATCTTTGGCACGAAAAATTATTTTTTGTGTGATGTTACCAGCATTGTTCTTATCCTATGCGTTATCGGTCTTGTTTGAACAAGGCACGTGGACAAGTTGGAAGGCGTTAACCAGCTTGAATATGTTTGTATTTCGTATTGCATTGGCAAGTTTTGCAGCATATGTATTTGGGCAAATAATGGATATTTTCGTATTCAATAAACTGCGTCAACTCAAATCGTGGTGGATTGCACCCACGTGTGCTATGTTTATTGGTAATGCTTTGGATACGTTGATATTTTTTGCTATTGCGTTTTATGCGAGTAGTGATGCATTTATGGCAGCCAATTGGCAACATATTGCTTTGGTTGATTATGCATTTAAACTTTTGATTTGTTTGCTATTATTTGTTCCGGCATATGGTGTGTTATTGCGTTATTTATTACGCATATTATTATCACGTGGCTTGGCCATACAAGCAATTTAATCATAAAAAACGCCTGTTCTTTTATAATTAAGAGCAGGCGTTAAGTAAGATTATGAACAGAATTTAGCAATATCTGCTTCGTATTTGGGTAACAGATCTGCTTTATTGCGGGCGTTGGTTTTTTCTACCATGTCTTTATTCATTTGTGCCACTTTGCAGTTTTCGGCTTTGGTTTCTTGTGCCAATTTGGCTGCTGCTTCTTCATTTTTCTTATTTTCTTCCATAATACGATTATTCAGCTGCGCTTGTTGCTCTGCCAAAGACAAGGGTTTGGCATCAATTTGGGCATCATTTTGTTGAATCGTGGAGCCTGTTTTGGCACTGATTACTTTACAACGTCCCACTTGCATACGTGCAGGTACATCTGAATAGACACCTTGGCCACATTCATAATAAGTATTGCTAGAATTCGTATCTGCATTGGTGGTAAAAGGGAGGGCTAATAGTAATGCCACAGCGATGATACTGCTTTTTTTCATCATAATATTTTCCTTGTAAATTTTGAGTTCAAAAACTTGATCGTCATTATATTGTGGATTAAGCACTCTGTCATGAGTAACGGTTTTTGTTCACTTAAAAAAGTAAAATATGTTACAATACTGTGCATTTAACCAAAATTTAAATCCAACAAAAAAGGTAAATGCACCATGCGTATTGTAGAAAAAGCCTATACATTTGACGATGTTTTGCTCGTTCCCGCACACTCACAAGTTCTGCCGCGCGATGTCTCGCTCAAAACGCCACTTACCAAAAAAATTATTTTGAATTTACCCTTACTTTCTGCTGCTATGGATACAGTTACTGAAGCGCGTTTAGCGATTTCTATGGCGCAAGAAGGGGGGATTGGTATTATCCACAAAAATATGACGATTGAAAAACAAGCTGAAGCCGTACGTAAAGTCAAACGTCATGAAAGTGGTATTGTTAAAGATCCAGTGACTGTGTCGCCCGATACTTTAATTGGTGATTTGTTGCGTGAACGTTCTCAGCGTAAACGCAAAATGTCTGGTTTACCTGTGGTGGAAAATGGAAAGGTTATTGGTATTATAACCAATCGTGATTTGCGCTTTGAAACACGTTTGGATCTGCCTGTTTCTGCTATTATGACACCACGTGATAAGTTGATTTCTGTTGCTGTAGGCACGAGTATTGAAGAAGCACGGGAAATGATGCATCAACATAAAGTTGAACGTGTTTTAGTTTTAAATGATCAAGATGAACTTAAAGGCTTGATTACTGTTAAAGATATTATCAAAAATACCGAATTCCCCAACGCTAATAAAGACGAAGAAGGTCGACTGCGTGTGGGGGCTGCGGTAGGTACAGGTGGCGAAACCGAAGAGCGTGTACGTGCATTAATTAATGCGGGGGTAGATGTATTGGTTGTAGATACCGCACATGGACACAGTCAAGGCGTGATAGATCGCGTCAAATGGGTTAAAACTCATTTTCCCGATGTACAAGTGATTGGTGGTAATATTGCTACGGCGGCAGCGGCATTGGATTTGGTTGCAGCGGGTGCTGATGCAGTCAAAGTGGGCATTGGTCCTGGTTCAATTTGTACAACGCGTATTGTTGCTGGTGTGGGTGTGCCACAACTTACTGCGGTACACAATGTATCCGAAGCCCTCAAAGGCTCGGGTGTTTCTGTGATTGCCGATGGTGGGATTCGTTTTTCGGGAGATATTGCTAAAGCTTTGGCGGCAGGCGCAGATTGCGTAATGCTCGGTGGTATGTTTGCAGGTACAGATGAAGCACCAGGCGATATTGAGCTTTATCAAGGACGTGCGTACAAATCCTATCGTGGTATGGGTTCTTTGGGGGCGATGAGTCAAGGTTCTAGTGATCGTTATTTTCAAGATAAAACAGACAATACCGAAAAGTATGTTCCTGAAGGGATTGAAGGGCGTGTTCCCCATAAAGGACCGATTGTTAATATCATTCACCAATTAATGGGGGGATTGCGTTCTAGCATGGGTTATTTAGGTTGTGAAACGATTGCCCAAATGCATGAAAAAGCTGAATTTGTAGAAATTACCTCAGCGGGTATGAGTGAGTCTCACGTTCACGATGTGCAAATTACCAAAGAAGCCCCGAACTATCACATTCGCTAAATAGACAATATAACAGCGCGCGTTGTATTTTGCACAACGCGCGTTAATCATTGCATGAATAGATGGCTGTTTAATTTAACCTATCTAACCCTTGTTATTGGATAGGGATAAGTCTGAATTTATTTATCTAATTCAAATGCTTTATGCAATACACGTGTTGCTAATTCCATGTATTTTTCATCAATCAAGACCGAAACTTTGATTTCAGATGTGGAAATCATTTGGATATTAATGCCATCCGCTGCCAAAGCACGGAACATTTTTGCTGCCACACCTACGTGTGAACGCATACCTAAGCCTACAATAGACACTTTGCAAACGGTATCATCACCACTGACTTCTTGTGCGCCAATGCTTTCTTGTAAACCATTAAGCAATTCCAAAGTTGGTTTGTATTCACCACGTGGGACGGTAAATGAAAAATCGGTGGTGCCTTCATTGCCCACATTTTGAATTATCATATCTACATCAATATTGGCATCTGCTACAGCACCTAAAATTTGGTATGCAATGCCTGGTTTGTCGGGTACGCCACGAACATTAATGCGTGCTTGATTTTTGTCAAAAGCAATGCCTGCCACAACCGCTTGTTCCATATTTTGGTCTTCCTCAAAAGTAATCAATGTGCCTTCGCCACTTTCTTGCAAACTGCTGAGTACACGTAGGCGAACTTTATATTTTCCAGCAAATTCTACTGAACGAATCTGCAAAACTTTACTCCCTAAGCTGGCTAATTCCAGCATTTCTTCAAAGGTAATGGTATCCATGCGGCGTGCTTCGGGAACCACACGCGGATCGGTCGTGTAAACGCCGTCTACATCAGTATAGATTTGGCACTCATCGGCTTTTAAAGCAGCGGCCAATGCAACGGCAGAAGTATCCGAACCCCCACGCCCTAAGGTCGAAATATTACCTTCGCTACTGATACCTTGAAAACCTGCCACAATCACCACTTTACCAGCTTGTAAGTCAGTACGCATTTTGTCTCCATCTATGGATTCAATGCGCGCTTTTGTGTGCGCCGTATCAGTTTTTACGGCTACTTGCCAACCTGTATAGCTTTTAGCATCAACGCCAATATTTTTTAGCGCCATTGCCAATAAACCAATGGTTACTTGCTCGCCCGTTGCCAATACCACATCTAATTCTCGTGGGTCGGGGAATTCTTGCATTTCGTGTGCCAAAGCAACCAGACGATTGGTTTCACCACTCATGGCAGAGACAACCACAACAACATCATGCCCTTCATCACGTGCTTTTTTAACACGTTTGGCTACGTTTTTAATGCGTTCTGGTGAACCTACTGATGTACCACCATATTTTTGTACAATTAAAGCCATTTTTGCTATTCCTGTTATTTAAAGGAAAAATACTGTAAATTATAACATTTCGCTTTAAAAGCGTGTTTGAAAAAACGATAATTTAGTGTCGTTGTATTGGTGTTGGGAGCAATTTATTTTTGTATTGAAAACTGCTTAAGTTTGAATAGCACTAAGATGATTGAGTATTGGTATATATAAAAACAGGATATGTTAAACATATCCTGTTTGGGGTTAATTAGCTTGCAGCAGATGCGCTAGATGTAGTAGCGGCTGGCGCAGCGGGCGTGCTGGCTGGTGTCGGTGCGGGCGTGCTGGCTGCCGCAGGTTCAGAAGCGGCAGGGGCACTGGCTTTATTAGCAGCATCACTCAATAAAGGCTCACCTTTTTTGTGAACAATCATGCGACCTGACATTTCCATGTGCAATGCATGGCAGAACCATTGGCAATAGTACCAGTATACGCCTACACGGTTGGCTGTGAAGGTTACTGAAGCTGTGGCTTGAGCACTGATTTCCATCGCAATACCATGCTCTTCCAAAGTAAAGCCGTGTGTTAAATCCTCAATAGTTTCCATATTGGTAACCACTACGGTAACTTCGTCATCTTCATATACTTCAAAGCTAGGCAAACTAAATGCAGGTGCAACAGCCGTCATATAAACGCGTACTTTGTTACCATCGCGAATAACGTGAGCGGCTTTTTCTAGTTCAATACCGTCTTTTTGGGCTTGTTCTAATGCCCCTTGCCACATCCATGGATCTTTACGATTCCAAGTTTTGTTTGGATTAATTTTGTCAGCGGCAACCAACATCATATCGTGTGGTTCGGCAAAGGTTGGGTTGTCGTGTACCAAACGCATTTCATCGCCAGAAATATCAATCAATTGATCGCACTCTGGTTTTAATGGACCCACATTCAAGAAACGGTCTTTGGAGAATTTATTCAAAGACACCAACCATTGACCGTCGGCTTCTTTGGTCTCACCCATTGTTGTGTGGTTATGACCTGGTTGATAGTTTACGTCTAATTTTTGAATAACATAATCTTGGTTTTTAGAACCGCTTGCATAGGCATCAATGGCTTTTTGAATATTCCATTTAACCATTTGACTATCCAAGAACAAGGTTGTATAGGCATTACCACGACCATCAAATGCGGTATGGAGTGGGCCTAAACCCAATTCTGGTTCGGCAACAACGGTATCACGTTCTTTAATTTTGCCTGCAAATAAATCGTCTAATTTGCTGACATCAATCACAGTAACAGTTGGCGACAATTTACCATTCAACATGATGTATTTGCCGTCAGGAGAGGCATTACAACCGTGAGGTGAGTTAGGCACGGGAATATAGCGCGTATAGTTTTTTGCAGCATTGGTTTTGCGACCGTCCAATACTTTTACACCATTGATTTCTTTGTAATCACCGTTTTTTACACCTTCTTCAATGGCAGCCAGATTAAATACCACACACCAGTCTTGTTCATTTGCAGAAGCTTCGGTAACGGTTACCCCTTTTTCAGAGTTATAACAAGTTGAGAAGGAATATTTACCTTGATAATCAGCATCACCATTATCCAAGTTACCATCTACCATCACTTGCCATGCAATTTCCATGGTTTCACCATCAATTGCAGTATAAACAGCCCAATAGTTTTTTGCGGGATCGTCTAGCATTGTGCCGTCATTGGGGACAGGGACAATATGCTCACCGTTGGCAAAAACATAACCTGTTTTTGGATAACGTTGTGGACGCAAACCATGAATACCTGATGCATTTGGAATTTCAACGATTTTATCCGTTTTCATCACATCGCAACGAATACGACACACGCGGTTATTGGCTTTATCATTTGCATATACATAACGACCATCATAGGTGCCATCAGTAAATGACATGTGAGGATGGTGCAAGTCTCCATTAGGATAAACTGGTAGATTAGATTTTCTTAAAAATTCACGTGTTTGAGGGGTTAAATGTGCATTTAAAATAGCACGGCTTTCGTTGGTGCGTCCCCAGCCTGTTGCGCTGTCCATATTAAATACAGGAACGCGCATTAATTCTCGCATAGAAGGTACGCCTACAATTCGTATTTCACCTGATTGACCACCAGACAAGAAACCGTAATATTTATCTAATTCACCAGGCCCCACGTGTGAGCTTAAACCCCCTTCTGCGGAAGCGGCACTGGGGGTGGATGCTGCAACACTGGCTGCACCTGCATGAGCGGCTGAAGCCGTTGCACCTGTGGCTGTGCTGGTTCCACCTGAGCAGGCAGCCAATCCCACTAAACCTACACCAGAAGCGGCGGCTGTGCCGAGAAAGCTACGGCGACTAATTTTATTTTCTGACATAATCTAACTCCTTGATTATAAGTTGCTTGTGGCAAAACCGCCACGGGTTTTGAGTAAATATCTGTTCGGTTTGATATGCGGAGCGCAACGCACATTCATTATCCCAATACTAATTAGTTTGTTTTTTCACAAAATGCACCACTTGTTCTGTGGGAGTATCGGTTTTTTGTACTGCTGTTTCTGCTTTTGCAGCAGCTTGTTTGGCTTTTTTCTTGTTGGTTGCCACCACTTGTGGGCAACGGGTTTCATGGTTATACATCACTTGGCAATGCAAGCATTGAATACATTCGTTTGGATTGATATCGCCTTCTGGCGCAATCGCTTGAACGGGGCATTCATGATTACAAATTTGACAAGGATTGCCACACATTGAATAACGGCGCAACCAGTCAAATATGCGCAATCTTGCGGGAATGGCCATCGCTGCACCCAAAGGACACATATAACGACAGAAAAAGCGTTCAATAAATAATCCTGCTACCAGCAAAGCAATCGCAAATAATACAAACCACCATTCACGAACAAAATGCAAAATAATTGCGGTTTTGAACGGTTCTACTTCAGCAAATTTTTCAGCCAATCCTAATTCGTATAAGGATACACCAAATAACACCATAAAGATAACGTATTTTAACGCAGTCAGGCGAGTATGTATGCCAAAAGGAACGGTTATTTGTTTTACGCCAAACTTTTTGGCGATTGCATTAGTTAATTCTTGTAGAGCACCAAAGGGGCAGAGCCAACCACAAAATGCACCGCGTCCCCATAGCAACATAGCAATGGCAGTGGCACTCCAGAGTGTGAAGATAAACGGATCCATGAGGAAGTAATCCCAACTGAAGTGTCCTTGCACGATGGAGGACGACAGCGTTAATACATTCACAACTGATAATTGTGCATGTAAATACCAACCAATATAAACCAATGTTACGGTTAAATAAGCATAGCGAAAGCGTTGGTAGGCTTTTTCATAGCGTACTAAAGTATCTTGGAAAAAGAATACTGCAGTTAAAATGATAAGCATTAATCCAATTACTATGACATGGGGCATTTTGTCTTGCCATAATTGTTTCCAGAGATTGCGTTGTGGATTGTCTTCTTCGGTAGAGTCGGCCACCGCTTGTTCGTCCATGGTGGGAGTGTCTGCGCTGACTGGGGTGGGGTTGTTTAAGGCTACAGGTTCACCGTTAGGGTCATTTACGGTGAATGCTTGTGGCATTTGATAGGGTAAATCCACTGTAACAAAGGCTTTATTTTGTACACTTAATTCACGTTGAATCATTAACTGTAAACGCCAAGGTTCTGCGGGATCAAATTTGAATTCTTCAGGTGTCACAAACAATGATACTTCTTTAAAATGCGGTGCGCCTTGGGCGTGAAAATCTAATAAGCGTGTGTGATGTAAATCGGTAAAACGAAAGCCGTTGTCATTTTGAATAACTTCAATACGATCAAAAATGCCACCACGCACATAGCCAGAACCTTTCCAAGAATAGCGTCCGCTACCTGCTACAACAATGGCTGATTGATTGGGTTTTAGGCGTGCTTTGAGTTCGGCATATCCTGCTTCACCCAATAGGCTTTTGCCCACCGCAGGTTGCGAAACAACGGCAGTATATAAATCAATAAAGGTATCGTCAGGATTGCCTGGTTCAGGTTTATTGGCTGCGTCAGGATTGTTTTTTGCTAATAATTCGTTGGCTTGTCCAACGTTTATGTGTAGTTTTTGTACTAAATTTTCATTAATTAATTGTTCCCAAGATAACACCTCTTGTTTATCCATGTTTAACAAGCGATGAGGGCGAGTTTGAGTGCTGTCAGTTGTGGTAGCAGCGGGTACACCAGATTTTTTTGCCATATCGGCAGCAATAACACGCGCAGAACGCACAATACTATCGCCAATGACTACAACGGTAACGGTTGCACCTGTAACAATTTCAGAAGGTGTAGAGCCTGCTTTGGGAGGGTTTTTGGTGGGATTCAGGCCAATATAGCCGTCAATAAAGTGATCCACTTTGCTAACCGGAATACCCACAAGCAAAATGGGTTCGTGATGTTCTAGCATTTTTGCACCTTTAATGGTGCCTTCTTTGTCTAACGCCACAATCGTATCAATAGGTTTGCTGGAATAACCGCGCGTATTGACGACATCGGTGGTGATGTAAACGACGCCAACTTCTTCATCACCTTGATACACTTTGGCGGTCATGGGTTTGCCTTCAGGCGTACCAAAACGCGTTGCATTAGGGAAGATTTCGCTCGGTTGTACGCGTTTGATTAATTCAGGCAGGCGTTCGGCAAATGCGGTTTGTGATAACAAAAAGCACAATGATAAAACACACATAGCACAGAACCGAAAAATTCGGCGCATAAGCGTCAATCCAAGAGATAGCATGTTGTGATTCCAATTTTGAAGTGGTAGGTTTATTTTAAGTATCTTTGCATCTTGAGCCTTTGATACGAATCAAGTGCAAAGGGTTTTGTAAATAATATTAGGCTTAATTTTACAGAATTTAAAGTGTTTAGAATAGATTTGATGCAAATAATTTAGATGTTTTGTTAAATAAAAATGTAAAAATACCCGTGTGTAATGTTAATATCTGTTATACTTAATGATGATATTAACTATCATTTTCTTGTAAATAAATATTCAAAGTAGAGATATTTTATGAAATCGTTTCACGAACCTTTATTTAAACTGAGTGTATTGTCTTTAATATTGTTCAATGGTTATGTTTATGCTGCTGATGAAGAAGATAATTCACAAGAATTACAAAACATTAATGTTACTGCTGAACGCCAGTTACAGCAATCTTTGGGTGTATCGCGTATTAAAAGTGAGGATTTGGCAAAACGCCCTGTCGCTAATGATATTTCAGAATTTGTGCGCACGATGCCTGGTGTGAATTTGACAGGCAATACCGCCAGCGGTACTCGTGGCAATAAACGTCAAATTGATATTCGTGGGATGGGACCTGAAAATACGCTAATTTTGATTGATGGTAAACCAGTTACATCACGCAATAATGAGCGCGTTTCTCGTTCGGGCGAACGCAATACTCGTGGTGACAGCAATTGGGTGCCTGCCGAAGCCATTGACCGTATTCAAGTATTGCGTGGCCCAGCCGCTGCGCGTTATGGTTCGGGCGCAATGGGGGGCGTGGTGAATATCATCACCAAAAAAAATACCAATACTTTCCAAGGTTCTGTCACTTATTACACCAATCAACCGCAAGATAACCAAGAAGGGGCAACCAATCGCGTGGGCTTTAATATCAGCGGCCCGATTATTCAAGATATATTGAGCTATCGTTTGTATGGTAGTGTGAATAAAACTGATGCTGATGCCAATGATATTAACCAAGGCTACAATCAATATGCCGCAGGGGTAGAAGGTGTACGCAATAAGGATATTGCTGGACGCTTATATTGGCAAATGTCACCTAACCAAAGCCTGACTTGGGACGCAAGTTTTAGTCGACAAGGCAATATTTATAATGGCGATACTTTGTATAGTGTGAGTACTGCTAATTCTGCTGGTCGTGGTACGCGTTATTTATTGGGACAAGAAACTGCACGTTTATATCGCAGCGCGACATCATTAACCCATGATGGTGCTTGGTCTTGGGGTGAGACTAAAACTTATATCAGCTTTGATAACAGCAAAAACAGCCGTTATCCCGAAGCCTTAACAGGTGGGATCGAGGGTTCTTATGATCGCAATGCAACTTTTACCGATAGCGTATTAAAAAACTATCACTTTAATCATGAAAGTTACATTCCTTTTAACACGGGCAATGCCAAACACGTGGCAACAGTTGGCCTAGATGCTTTGCACAGTAAATTAGATGATACAGCTTCTATGAGCCAAGGGTTTAGTGATGTGCAACGTGGACGTGTATTAAATTTTGGTACATACAATGGCATGGGTAATAATCGTTCAGGCATCACGTCGCAAAGTGAATACGCTTTATATTTCGAAGATAATATTGTGTTTGGACAACATAATGAGACCAAATTGATTCCAATGTTACGTTTAGACTACAGTACCAAATTTGGCAAAAATTGGAGTCCTGCGCTGAATTTTTCGCATAATTTAAGTCCATCTTGGGTAGTGAAAGGTGGGATTGCGCGTGCGTATAAAGCACCCAATTTATATCAAAGCAATGACAATTATTTCTTATTTTCACGTGGTATTGGTTGTCATCAAACAGGGGCAAATTGCTTCTTACAAGGCAACAGCGATTTGAAACCCGAAACCAGTTGGAATAAAGAATTAGGCTTTGAATTTAATCAACAGGGTTATCAAGTGTCTTTGGCGTATTTCCATAATGATTATCGTAACAAAATCACCGAAGGAACGAGCATAGTAGGACGAACCACAAATGGTAATGCAGTATTCCGTTGGCAAAATGCACATCGTGCCGTGGTTGAGGGCGTGGAAGGTAGCGTAATTTTACAACTGATTCGTGATCAGTTGCGCTGGACAAATAATTTTACTGTTATGCGCCGTAGTTTGAATAAAGATACAGGAGAAGCCTTATCGTTGATTCCCAAATATACCATTAATAGTACACTCAACTGGACACCTAATGAACGTTGGGATGCTAACTTGTCTTATACTTATTTTGGTAAACAAAATGCGTCTTTAACCTATCTTGAACAAAATAGTGCCTCTGCAACAGAACGACAAGCTGTGCCACGTTATGGCTTGTTGGGTGTGAATGCGGGTTATAAATTCAATAAACATCTAGATGTGCGTGCAGGCGTGAGCAATGTGTTTAATAAGAAAATCTATCGCTCTGGTAATGGTGCCAATTCGTATAACGAACACGGTCGCGCTTACTACGCCAGCATTAAAGTATCATTTTAATCAGGGATAAAACATGAAAAAAACCGTCATTACTATATTAACCTTGGCTGCATTAGCCGCTTGTGGGGGACAAAATCAAAATACCTCTGCCAGCGCACCTATGGCATCATCAGTTGCAACCGTTACTGCACCTGCTGAAGGGGCAAATGTGAGTGTTATAACTGCACGTGGTCAAGTTAATGTACCACAAAACCCTGAGCGCATTGCGGTATATGATTTTGGTGCGGCAGATACACTGACTGCTTTGGGGGTGCCTGTGGGTGCCAGTGTGGGGCAAACTGGTTTGGATTATTTAAAACCTACTATAGAAAAAGCCAAAAATGTAGGCACATTGTTTGAACCTGATTTTGAAGCACTGAATGCATATCAACCTCAATTAATCATTACAGGTAGTCGCATTAATCGTGGTGATGCGTTTGGTAAGTTAGAACAACTTGCGCCTACGATTGAAATGACGGTGGACGTGAAAAACACATTGGCCAGTGCTAAAGAACGCTTAGATGCATATGGCAAAATTTTTAACAAAACCGCTGAGGCTGATAAACTTAAAGCCGATTTAGATGCCGCATTTGCTGCTGCCCAAATCGCAGCCAAAGACAAGGGTAAAGGCTTGGTATTGATTGTTAATGGTGGCAAATTATCCGCTTATGGTGCAGATTCACGTTTAGGTGGCTGGTTGCACAAAGACATTGGCTTACCAGTTGTTGATCCAAACATCAAAGAAGGTTCCCATGGTCAACCCATATCATTTGAGTATATCAAACAGATGAATCCAGATTGGCTATTTGTCTTGGATCGCAGTGCCGCTATTGGTGAAGAGGGCGCGGCTGCTAAAGATGTATTAAACAATCCATTGGTTGCAGAAACCACCGCATGGAAAAAAGGGCAGGTGGTTTATATGCACCCAAGTGCGTATTTAGCAGCAGGTGGTGTAGAACAATTGCGTATTGCAGTCAAACAAGCAACAGATGCATTTAATGCGGCCAAATAAACTGATTTTATTTTTATAATGAACGAACACGCGTTGCGCCGCGTACCACGCTTGTCAACGCAACCTTATCTATCGAGGTTGCGTTGACACCCTGTTTGCTTTTGGTGTGTTTAAAAGGGCATAGATCAAGCCTGCACCAAGTATTATTGGGTGTAGAACGTGGTGCGTGGTGCAACGTACGTTTATAGCCAATTTTGGAAAATATAAATGTCTAGTCGGAAACTCTATTTAGCTTCATTGGTACTGATGTTACTGTTGTTTTTTATCAGTTTATCTATTGGTATTGCTGATTTTAGTTGGAAAAAATTATTGGAAGGCCAGTGGAATGACAGCAGTCAAGTGATGTTGATCAGTCGTTTGCCGCGTACTTTTGCTATTGTGTTAACGGGTGCATCTACTGCTGTAGCGGGTATGATTATGCAGATTTTGCTAAAAAATCGTTTTGTTGAGCCGTCTATGGTGGGAGCAAGCCAATCGGCGACGTTGGGCTTGTTATTGATGGCATTGTGGTTTAACGCTTCAGCATTATGGCTAAAAATGTCGGTGGCGGCAGGGTGTGCATTATTAGGTATGCTGTTATTTATGGCTTTAACGCGTCGATTGCCACCCACAGCGCAATTAATGATTCCATTGGTTGGCATGATTTTTGGTAGCGTATTAGATGCTGTGGCGACTTTTATTGCTTATGAATATGAAATGATGCAATTATTGGGAACATGGCAAAGTGGTGATTTTTCTGGTGTATTATTGGGGCGTTATGAATTGTTGTGGTTAACAGGCATATTAGCGGTATTTGCCTATGTGATTGCTGATCAACTGACCATTATGGGCTTGGGAGAAACCGTTGCAGCCAATTTAGGCTTAAATCGTGATTTAGTGTTGTGGTTGGGACTATTTATTGTCGCGTTGATTAGCTCGTTAGTAGTGGTAACGGTGGGGAGTATTCCTTTTATTGGTTTGGTTGTACCCAATATTGTGAGCCGTTTATTGGGTGATAAATTGCGTTCAAGTTTGCCTGCGGTAGCATTGTTAGGCGCAACGCTGGTGTTATTATGCGATATTATTGGGCGGCTGATAGTGTTTCCATTTGAAATTCCCGTATCAACTGTGTTTGGCGTGTTGGGAACAGTATTATTTTTGTATTTATTATTACGCACCCCAAAAGTCGCTTAAACAGGAGTTCTTATGCAAGAAAATGCCAAAATAATTTGTGCCACCGTTACTTTATTGAGTGTTTGTATACTGTTTTTAACTTGGAATATACATGGCAACTGGACGTTTGTTTTACCACTACGTATAAGTAAATTAGCCACACTATTGCTTATTGCTTATGCCATAGGTGTATCCACTTTATTATTTCAAACCATCACGCATAATCCTATTTTAACACCATCGGTTTTGGGTTTTGATTCGCTGTATATTTTTCTTCAAACACTATTAGTATTTTTGTTAGGTGGTTTGGGGTATACCCAATTGCCTTTAGTGGGAAAATTTTCTTTAGAATTATGGGTTATGTTGGGCGGATCGTTCTTGTTATTTCAAATGCTATTACGTCAAGGTGGGCACGATATTACGCGTATGATTCTGATGGGGGTGATTTTTGGTGTATTGTTTCGTAGTGTATCTAATTTAATGCAGCGTATGATAGATCCTGAAGAGTTTGCCGTGGCCCAAGCCAATATGTTTGCCAGTTTTAATAGCGTTAATACGCATCTTTTGGGCATAGGCATGGTGATTGCCGCGCTAAGTGCTATCGTGATTTGGCGTGAACGTTATCGATTAGATGTCCATTTACTTGGACGCGATCAAGTGATAAATCTTGGCATACACTATCAACGTCATACATTATGGATTTTGTTATGGATTGCGCTTTTGGTTGCAACGGCAACCGCATTGGTGGGGCCTGTGAGTTTTTTTGGCTTATTAGTTTGCACCTTAGTTAATCATATTGCAGGCACAGTTAAACATAGCATTCGTTTACCATTAGTATTTTTGCTGGCTGCCATTATGCTGGTGGGTGGACAAGCTGTATTTGAGCATATGCTTGGTATGAAAGCTGTGTTAAGTGTCGTTATAGAATTTTTAGGTGGCTTGGTGTTCTTATGGCTTGTCTTGCAAAAACCCAGCTAATCATAGAAAGAATAAGATGATAGAAATAAAAGAAGTCTCATATCAGATTAACCATCACCCTATATTAAACAATATTAATTTAAGCATACCACAAAATGGCATTACCGCTTTGATTGGTTCAAACGGTGCAGGAAAATCCACACTGTTTTCACTCATGGCACGATTACGTCCATTAGAAACGGGTTGCATCGCCTATAATGGGCGCGACTTAGCCAGTACGCCCACTGCCGAAATTGCTAAAATGCTTGCCATATTGACGCAGGAAAGCAGCATACACAGTCGTATTGCAGTGCGTGATTTATTAATGTTTGGGCGTTATCCTTATCACCAAGGGCGTCCCACTGCCGAAGATCAAGCCATGGTTGATCAAGCACTGGAACAATTTGAGTTAAGACCCTTTGCACACCGTTATTTGACTGAATTGTCGGGAGGACAAAGACAACGTGCCATGATTGCTATGGTATTTTGCCAAAGCACCGAATACGTATTATTAGATGAACCACTCAATAATCTAGATATGCATTATGCTCGCAATTTAATGCAATTATTGCGTCAAATTACGGATCAACATAAAAAAACAATAGTTGTTGTGTTACATGACATTAATATGGCTGCGGCATATGCTGATCACGTCATCGCCATGCAAGATGGACGAGTATTGTTTTGTGGTGAACCGAACACCGTTTTTACTACGGAAAATATCAAACAACTGTTTCATATGGACGTGGACATTTTAGATCATAAAGGCAAAAAACTTATTGTACACCACATTTAATCTTAGATTGACATAAAAACCGCCCCTGTGGTTGAGACCTAGGAGCGGTTTGGTGGGGATTATTTTACACTGGCATCATAGCCACCATCTTCTATGGCTTCAATGATTTGGTTTATTTGAATCAGACTGTCATCAAATTCTACTGCAGCTTGGGCGGGAGTTAACGTTACTTGTACGTGTTTGATGCCCTCTAGAGCATTTAAAATTCTCGTTACGCTGTTAACGCAACCGCCACAAGTCATACCACTGATATTTAGGGTTACGGTTTGCATGGTTTTACTCCTAATTTGCGATAAAATTTGACTATAAACCTTAACCTTAGGTTAGAGTCAAGCATTGTTGTACTTTTTCCCAAACCACATCAACTGAAATAGCATTTAATAAGCGTCGTGGATCCTCAGTATTAATGCTATCTGGATGGGGTAAAGTCGCATAATCATTTGCACAAATAACCATGGCTTGGTTTGAATAAGGTCTCCAGCGAAACACATGCGTGGCACCAAATAAGGCAATTTGTGTTTTATTTAATGCTGCAGCCATATGCATGGGTACAGAATCTACACCAATAAATAATTTTGCGCTATCAATAGCAGCGGCAAGTTCACGTAAATTTAAATTGCCTGATAATACATATAATTGTGATGGGTTTGGGGGCTCAATGTTTTGGCAAATATTGTTTAGCATGACCTGTTCACGGGGATCGGGTGAGGCGGTTAACACGATAGTTTGCCCATGATCCAATAAGCGCTGAATCAGCTGCGCCATTTTGTCATCATCCCAACACTTAAAAAACCAGCGTGCAGCGGGGTGAATTAAGATGTAATCTTGCCCCATCCAGCCTTGTTGGGTGAGTTTGTCGTGTAAACTTTGGCGTGTATTAGGAGCAATGGCCATGTGTAACTGTGCATGATGGGTGGGGATGTGCAAAGGTGAGAGTAGCTCTAAGTGTGTCTCAACCATATGCTGATTTTCATGATAGCTAATTACAATATCGTCATGACACATGCGCCATAAGACACAATCACGATGGGCATGATAATAAGCGATGGCACGTTTGGCACAGGTTTTGGCTAAAAACGCAGTGCGCCATTGATCGGAAAGATTGAGGATCACATCATAGTGTTGTGCTTTTAAATCACGCCATAAAGCGTATTCTTGTTGAATTTGGTGTGCGACACCTTGTTTTTTCCAGTTGCGATCTACCACAAATATACGATGAATGTTTGGATGATCACGTATCATATCAGCGGTTTCGGCATAAACCAACATATCTATGATGGCATGAGGTTGCGCTTGTTTGATGGCATCTATTACAGGTGTGGTGAGTAATACATCTCCATGATGGCGCAGTTTTATAATTAAGTATTGGGTACTCATGGTTTATTTTCTAATTGATGTTTTGATCAAATACATATTGCCATAATTGTTTTACATGGGAATAATGGGTGCGCAATTCTTCGTTAAGGGGCGTTTTGGCAAGATCGCGTAATCGTTTATTATGTTGTATGGTGCGATAATAGCGGTAGGCTTGTGCGGTGTGTTCTGCCAAGTGACTGGGAACCAGTTGATGTTGTGCGGCAATATGCAATAGGGCAATGTTGCCATAATTTTCCAATAAGGCAGGTGTCTTTGCGCTGTGTGCCAAAATCCAATATTGTACGATAAATTCCACATCTACTACGCCACCACGTGCATATTTTACGTTATCTTCAACAGGTGGGTGTGTGGCAAACATTTTTTCACGCATGGAAATAATATCTTGTTTAAGTTGAGTCTTATCTCGTGGTAACGTCAAAATAGTACGGCGTATGGCTTCAAATTGAGAACCGAGATTTGCATCACCCGCCACAAATCGCGCACGCGTGAGTGCTTGGTGTTCCCAAGTCCATGCGTTGTATTTTTGATATTTTTCAAAGGCGGTAAGACTGTGCGCTAAAAATCCGCTTTCGCCATTGGGTCGCAAACGCAAATCCACATCATATAGTACGCCAGCCCCTGTATTGCTAGATAACCATGTATTGAGACGGCGTGAGAGTTTAGTATAAATGTCTATGGCATCAGAATAGGTGTCATCAAAAAGATAAACTAAATCCAAATCAGAGACATAGCCTAATTCCTTGCCACCAAGTTTTCCGTATGCAATGATGGCAAAATGGGGAGTGTTGTATGGGATTTTAGGTAGGCTTTGCCATGCGTGGGTTAGGGTGTGAGCCAAAATCATATCAGCAAGTTGTGATAACTCATCGCTGAGTGCTTCTACTGTCCAAAGTTGAGCTAAGTCTTGTACGGCAAGGCGGAAAATATGTGCATGCTGACAGTGGCGTAATACATCCATTTTAGCTTCGGTATCATGGCCACAAGCGGTTAGTTGTTGTGCTAATTCTTGCTGTGCGTTTTGCCAGTTGATGGGTTGCATTAATTGAGCTGACAGCAATTCGTCTAATAAAATAGGGTGTTGTTGCCAATATTGTGCTAACCATGCGCTTTGTGACATTAATTGTGCCACTTGTTTTAAAGCTTTGGGATATTGTTGCAAAAATACTAAATATGCTGAACGGCGGCTAATGGCTTGTAAGAAATCGAGCAAACGCAATAAAGTCGCATCGTTGTGGGGGCATTGGCTTGCTGCTTCAATGAGGCGCGGTAAAATATTATCAAATCGCTGTTGTGCTTGGGCGGATAATTGGCGGTATTTACTGCTGCGTTTCAGTTGCACTAGTTGTTGTGTCAAATATGCAGAATTGGTAAAACCTAATGCATCAAATTGTGTGATCACATGGGTTTCATCTTCACAATCTTGCCACAGATTTTGTAAAGGGTGCTGATCTTCATTTTTAGGTACACTCAATACGTCATTAAAAATTTGGTTGACATTTTGGCGATGACGGTTAAGTGTTATTAAACAATTTTGCCACGTATCAAAGCCCATACTTTGTGCTAATAGGGCTTGTTGTGTGGGTGGATCGGGTAGGGTTTGCGTTTGCAAATCGTCCCAATATTGCAGGCGATGTTCCATGTTGCGTAAAAACACATAGGCTTCCAATAGTGTGTTGACGGTATCGTTAGGTAAAATGCCCAATGCATTTAGCTGATGTAAGGTTTCTTGTGTGCCTTTGAGTTGTAAGCTGCGGTTTTGTCCCCCACGGATCATTTGAAAAATTTGTGCTACAAATTCTATTTCACGAATGCCCCCTGCGCCTAATTTGATATTATTGGTCATGCCTTTTTTTTGTATTTCTTGGCAAATTTGCTGGTGTAAATCACGCATGGCATGATAAGCGTTAAAATCCAAATATTTACGGAAGACAAAAGGGCGTACAATATTGGTAATATCATGTGCATAGGGCGTGATAACTCGAGCTTTACACCATGCGTATCGCTCCCATTCACGCCCTTGGGTAATCAGATATTGTTCTAGGGCTGTTTCGCTGCATACTAAGGCACCACTGTCTCCATCAGGCCGCAAACGCATATCTACACGAAATACTTGACCATCTTCGGTAATATCATCTAATAGACGAATAACTTTTTGTCCCACTTTGCTAAAAAATTCTTGATTACTGCGTTCACGTTTGCCATTGGTTGATCCGCTTTCACCAAAAATAAAAATTAAATCAATATCCGAAGAAACATTTAATTCATAGCCGCCTGCTTTTCCCATGGCAACCACATTTAAAAATTGGGCTTGTTGTGAGTATTGCCCAATGGGTGTGCCATACATTTTTTCGTAATAACGATAGGCAAAGGATACGGCGCAATAAATAGCAAAATCGGCCAGTTGTGTAATGGTTTGGGTTACTTCTGCTAAGTCGGATAGCTGGTTTAAGTCGCGTATCATGATGTGCGCCATGACGTGACGACGTAATAAACGTAAATTCTTTGCCAGTGTTTCTTCATCATCAGTAGAAAAATCAGCAAATTGGACAAAATCGTTGTGGGTGAGTGCTTGAAATAAATGTGTATTGAGCCATGTTAAGTCAAGGCGTTTTTGATCTAATTGACGTGTAAGCCACAAAGAATAGGGTTGCGCATGAAGTAAAAGTGTATTCATAAAATGCCTTTGGAAAAAAGGAAATACGGGTTGCGCCGTGTGCCACGCGAAATACGATTGTTGTGGCAAAATGGAATAGCTAAAGCAGTAGTGTGACTAGAGCAAGCCCGCTACGCGGGCTTGGGGCGCGTTGCGCCCTTTTGCTTGCGTTCGGTAGCGTTAAATTTGTCGCGTGTTGCCGTTGTGTCCCGATGGCGTGGTACGCGGCGCAACGCGTGCCAAAAAACAAAACACCATCTAAGCACGAACGCGCTCTATACGCGCTCCAACCCCACCCAATTTTTTCTCAATGTTCTCATAACCACGATCAAGATGATAGATCTGTTCTACAATCGTTTCGCCCTCTGCCACCAAACCCGCAATCACTAAGCTGGCTGATGCGCGTAAATCCGTTGCCATCACTGTGGCACCACTCAAAGAGTCTACACCTTCTACCACCGCAGTGTTACCTTCAACAGCAATGTGTGCGCCCATACGGTTAAGCTCAGGAACATGCATAAAGCGATTTTCAAAAATGGTTTCAGTTACACGACTCATGCCTTCGGCCACAGCATTTAGTGCCATAAATTGTGCTTGCATGTCTGTGGGAAAAGCAGGATGTTCTGCTGTGCGAATATTCACCGCTTTGGCACGTTGAGGCATGTCTATGCTAATCCAATCTTCGCCGGCTTCTATAATTGCTCCCGCTTCGGTAAGCTTATCTAATACTGCTTGCATGGTATGTGGTGCTGCATGGCGCAATACCACTTTACCCCCTGTCATGGCAACGGCGCATAAAAATGTTCCCGCCTCAATACGATCAGGAACCACACTGTGTTCTGCACCATGCAATTCATTCACGCCAATAACCGTCATGGTTGGGGTGCCAATGCCTTGAATATTAGCCCCCATTTTGACTAAGCATTCTGCTAAATCTACCACTTCAGGTTCCACTGCGCAATTTTCTAAAACTGTTGTTCCTTCGGCAAGTGTGGCTGCCATAAGTAAATTTTCTGTTCCGCCTACAGTAACCATATCCATCACGACACGAGCACCTTTTAGTTTCCCATTGGGTACGGTGGCTTTAACATAGCCATGCTCAATTTCTATCATGGCACCCATAGATTCTAAGCCTTTTAGATGTTGATCCACGGGACGTGCGCCAATCGCACATCCTCCAGGCAAACTAACTTGAGCTTGTCCAAATCGTGCTAGTGTGGGGCCTAATACTAAAATAGATGCACGCATAGTGCGTACTAAGTCATAAGGTGCGCAAGTATTTTCAACGGTGCTGCCATTAATTTCAAATTCACTAATATTATCAGTCATCACGCGTGCGCCCATGCCTTGTAACAATTTTTGCGTGGTTTTTACATCAGCCAGCATAGGGACGTTTTTTAAGCGCAAGGTACCATTAGTTAATAATCCTGCACACATTAAAGGCAAAGCGGCATTTTTTGCACCCGATACCGTGATTTCACCATAAAGTTTACCATTAGCAATAATTTTTAGTTTATCCACAAGTGTTGCTTTCTTGAATAATCGTATTGATTTTATGTATGAATTATAACATCAAGTTGAGCGTGTTCCTTAAAATAAGCTCAATCCTGTTATAATTAGGCATTTAATTTGCTATTATTATAATATTATATAAAGTAGTGACATTAACAAAATCATCTTTCTAAATACACGGAGCATTAATAAATGAATACTTCAGAACAACCGTCTACCCCGAGTGTTTCACGCTTTGAACAAGCCGTCGCCAATAAAGAATATGAAATGGCTTGTAAAGAACTTTTAGCTATTTTAGGAAAATTGGATGCAAATTTTGGTGGCATTCATGGTATAGATTGTGAAATGCCAGGTCAATTAGCAGGTTTGGAATATGCTCAAGTGGTGCATTTTTGTACTCGTGTTGCCAATGCAATAACCACATTATTCAAAGATCCTGATTTACATATTAGTCAAAGTGGTGCTTTATCATTTTTGCTGTTACAACGTTGGATTAATATGATCTTTGCCTCTTCGCCTTTTGTGAATACCGATCATATTCTTGCTAGCTACAATCGCAATCCAGAGCCTAACTCGCATTGGAATAATATTCGCTTAGACAGTACGCCTGATGCATTTTACAAGTTTGCTATTTTATATATCCCAGAATCAAATATTCAAATAGATTGGGACATGTTGTGGAATGCCATGCCTAATTTATGTGCAGCTTTATGTTTTGCTTTGCAATCACCACGTTTTATTGGTACGCGTGCTGCTTTTGGTAAACGTGGTCGTATTTTGCAATGGTTTCCTGAAAAATTGGCACAATTACCCAATTTAAACGAAGTTCCTGCCAATATTTCACATGATGTTTATATGCATTGTAGTTATGATACCGCAGCCAATAAACATAACGTAAAACGTAGCTTAAACCAAGTGATTCGTCGTCATATCCAAGGACAAGGTTGGCAAGATCGTGATGTCAAAACCATTGGTTATAAAAATGGTAAACCTGTGATGGTAGTGTTGTTAGAACACTTTCATGCCGCGCATTCTATTTATCGTACGCATTCGACTTCTATGGTTGCTGCACGTGAATTATTCTATTTAATCGGTATTGGCGGCAAAGCAGTAGATCAAGCAGGTCGGGAAGTATTTGATGAGTTTTTAGAATTAAGTCATCAATCTCTCTACGACAATATGCAAGTTGTTCGTGAGATGTGTGAAAAAGTGCAACCCGCTGTTTTGTACATGCCTAGTATTGGCATGGATTTATTCACTATTTTTATTAGCAATACACGTCTGGCACCCATTCAAGTGATTGCATTGGGACACCCTGCGACAACCCATTCCGACTTTATTGAATACGTGATTGTAGAAGATGATTATGTGGGCAGCGAAGAATGTTTTAGTGAAACGCTATTGCGTTTACCTAAAGATGCCCTACCTTATGTACCTTCTGCCTTAGCACCAGAAAAAGTGCAATATCATTTGCGTGAAAATCCGGAAGTGGTCAATATTGGCGTGGCCTCTACCACTATGAAACTTAATCCCTATTTTTTGGAGGCATGTAAAGCCATTCGTGATCGCGCCAAAGTGAAAGTGCATTTTCATTTTGCTATGGGACAGTCCAGTGGAATCACTCATCCTTATGTAGAGCGTTTCCTCAAATCTTATTTGGGTGATGATGTCACGGCGCATCCGCATCAAAACTATGATCGTTATCTAGAAACGCTCAACCAATGTGATATGATGATCAATCCCTTCCCGTTTGGCAACACCAATGGCATTATCGATATGGTAACGCTTGGATTGGTAGGGGTTTGCAAAACAGGGCCAGAAGTTCATGAACATATTGATGAAGGTTTATTCAAACGTCTAGGTTTACCTGAATGGCTCATTACCCAAACCGCTGATGAGTATGTTGCATGTGCTATTCGCTTGGCAGAAAACCATGAAGAGCGTCTTGCATTGCGCCGTCATATTATAGAAAACAATGGCTTAAAAACTTTGTTTACAGGTGATGCTCGCCCTATGGGACGCGTTTTGTTGCAAAAATTACAAGATTGGGCTTCGGTTAATGAGTTTGTACTCACTTCGCCCAGTGATGCTGCAAGCGCACCAACCCCAAAAAAAACTACCACAAGAAAAGCCAGTACTAAAAGCAGTACCAAAAAACCAGCCGTTACTAAAACAACCACCAAAAAAAACACGGCAAATAAAAGCAAAACAGCTGAGTAATTTGTAAGTCCAAGCATTCCTAATTCAAGGAATGCTTTTTTATGAGGTGCGCGAAAATACGCCTGTTTTAAATCCCAATGAATTATTAGATAATAAAAAGTTAGATTAAACAAATGGAGCCGTCATGATTCGCCATTATCATTTAACTTTATGCGCTTTGTTATTGGTTTCTTGTAGCACATACACCCCCAATATTCCTCCAGCACAACCCAATACAGCACCTGATACATTATCCAATCATATGATGCCAGTAGGTCATCCTGCTGCCTTGGGTTATACATGGCGGCCTAATGGTAGTTCTGCCAGCTACCGTGTTGTATCATTCAACGATTTGCCACAGTGGTCTTCGCAGGCATTTGCAGGAAGTTTACAAGCATTTAAGAATAGTTGTCTCAAATTATCAACCCAACGAGATTGGCAATACGCTTGTATGCAAGCCCAACATACCGCTAATAACGACTCTGCAGCACGGGCATTTTTTGAACGCTATTTTACCGTGTGGCAAGTGAGTCAAAATGGACAACTATCAGGAAAAGTAACGGGTTATTATGAACCAGTTTTGCAGGGCAATATTCAGCCGTCTGCACAAGCACGCTTTCCTATTTATGGTATTCCAAGTGATTTTATTTCTGTACCCTTACCCACTAAATTAAAAAAGAGTCACCGTATCGTACGTATTTCTCAGACAGGAGCGCATAGCGGTGTTATTCAAAATAATGGTATGTATCTGGCCGATTTATCGCAATTTCCCATTAATGAGCGCACTCGTGCATTAAAAGGGCGATTTGTTGGTAACCGTTTTGTGCCTTATTTTACACGTGAACAAATCAATGCAGGCGCACTCAATGGTAGGGCACCCATTTTAGGTTATGCCAGCGATCCTGTTGAATTATTTTTTATGCATATACAAGGATCAGGCAGATTACGCACCCCCAGCGGTCAATACGTGCGACTAGGTTTTGCTGACAAAAATGAATATCCTTATGTATCTATTGGAAAATATATGGCAGAACGCGGTTATCTGCCTTTAGCACAAACTTCAATGCAAGGGATTAAAGCATGGATAGCACGCAATCCTAATAAATTAGCTGAAGTATTGGGAAAAAATCCCAGTTATGTTTTTTTTCGGGTATTAGAAGGGGCACCTGAACAAGGACCTGTAGGTGCATTGGGCGTGGCGTTGACTACACATTTTTCTGGCGCAGTGGATAAGCAGCACATCACATTGGGTGCACCTATTTATGTTGCGACCACTCACCCCGACACCAACCAAGCACTCAATCGCCTCATTATGGCGCAAGACACAGGTAGTGCGATCAAAGGAGCGGTGCGAGTAGATTATTTTTGGGGCTATGGTGATCATGCAGGCCAAACTGCAGGCAAACAAAATCATGTTGGTTATGTTTGGCAATTATTGCCCCATGGTGTCATACCCAATTATCGCCCTTGATATATTTTTAATCAGTCTTAATTTGTTATACTTCTTTTATTTTGTCCTGAAAGCCTATCATGACTGTCGCCAAACCATCCCCCATGATGCAACAATATCTTGCCATAAAAGCAGAGCATTCTGATAAATTAGTGTTTTATCGTATGGGGGATTTTTACGAATTATTTTTTGACGATGCAGTAGAAGCAGCAAAGTTACTAGATATTACCTTAACCACACGCGGACAACACAATGGCGAACCCATTAAAATGGCGGGTATTCCATATCATGCGGTAGAGCAATATCTTGCCAAACTGGTCAAATTGGGGCGTGTTGTAGCAATTTGTGAACAAGTGGGTGAAGTGGGCGCAAGTAAATTGGTAGAACGTAAAATCGTGCGTATTGTCAGTGCGGGAACCCTCACCGATAGTGCATTGTTGGAAGACAAGCAAACTAATCGTATTGCCGCAATAGGTGTGGGTAAAAAACAAACTGCCTTAGCGTGGGCTTCTTTAGAAAGCGGTGAATTTCGCGTTAAAATTATTCATCCTCAACAAATCACACATGAGTTAGCACGTTTATCACCTGCCGAATTATTATGTGATGATAAATTTTTATTACCAGAAGGTTGCATTAAAATTCCACTGAGTCGCTTAAATCATTGGCAATTTTCATCAGATGCGGGTTATCAATTATTAACCGATTATTTTGCCAGTCAAGATTTGCATGCATTTGGTTTGGATTTAAACGAACATAGCATGGCTATTGGGGCGGCAGGTGCATTGTTGAACTATCTTAAAATCACCCAAAATCAGCTGCCTCCACATATGGATGCATTGGTGTTAGAAAATGAACAACAATATATTGCCCTCGATGCCGCCACGCGCCGAAATTTAGAGTTAACACGAACAATAGGAGGACAGAATTCACCAACATTATTTTCTATATTAGATAATTGCGCCACGCATATGGGCAGCCGCTTATTGGCCAACTGGTTGCACCAACCCTTACGCAATCATGATCATATTCAATCACGCTTGGATTCGGTACAAGCATTGTTGGAATGCTCATTTTCAGATATTCGAGCGCAACTAAAAAATATTGCTGATATTGAGCGTATCAGCGCACGTATTGCATTACAATCAGCACGACCACGTGATTTATCCACCTTACGTGATAGTTTGTTTGCTTTGCATCACATCGTATTACCTCAAAGCAGTTTATTAACCACTTTGTCAGAATATTTCCCAGCCACACGCCCCATTGCCGAATTATTGCATGCCAGTATTTTGCCAGAACCCTCTGTTTGGCTCAAAGACGGTGATGTTATTAATCATGGCTATCATCATGAATTAGATCAATTAAGACACATTCAAACTCACGGAGATGAATTTTTACGTAATTTACAAACCCAAGAAGCTGAACGCACACAACTTTCTACCTTAAAAGTTGAATACAACCGCGTACATGGATTTTATATAGAATTGTCCAAAGCCCAAGCGCAATACGCACCCAGCGATTATCAGCGTCGCCAAACTTTAAAAAACACAGAACGCTTTATTACTCCTGAACTTAAAGCATTTGAAGAACAATTTTTGGTTGCCCAAGACAAAGCTTTAGCATTAGAAAAAATGCTCTATGAACAATTGTTAAGTCAATTGCAATCACATTTGCCGATTTTACAGCAAACAGCACGTGCGGTTGCCACATTAGATGTTTTATGTAGTTTTGCGCATATTGCACAAACTCAGCACTACACACAACCCCAACTACATTCAGGCAATCTCATTGAAATAAAATCAGGACGACACCCAGTGGTAGAGCAACAAGTTCGCCACTTTACACCCAATCATACACAGTTGCATCATGAGAAACGCCTATGTTTGCTCACCGGCCCAAATATGGGGGGAAAATCCACCTATATGCGTCAAATTGCTCTTATTGTCTTAATGGCACATATTGGTAGCTATGTACCTGCCGAATCTGCCACGATTGGTGCCATAGACCAAATTTTCACCCGCATTGGCGCATCTGATGACTTAGCAAGTAACCGTTCTACCTTTATGGTAGAAATGTCTGAAACCGCCTATATTTTGCATCATGCCAGTCCTCATTCGCTGGTTTTAATGGACGAAGTGGGACGTGGCACATCTACATTTGACGGTTTGGCATTGGCTCAAGCCATTGCTGAATATCTATTACAACACAACCAATCACTAAGCCTATTTGCCACCCATTATTTTGAGTTAATCCATTTGTCAGAACAATATTCCAGTGCCTTTAATCAGCATTTAAGTGCGATAGAACAAGGGCAAAACATCGTCTTTTTGCATCAAGTAGAAGAAGGTGCAGCGACCAAAAGTTATGGTATTGCCGTTGCCAAGCTAGCGGGATTACCTTTGCGTGCATTAAACACGGCTCGCAAACATCTTAAGGCACTAGAGCAACAGAGTTTATCGCCCCAAATGGATTTATTTGTTTCACCTAAGATTGAAGAAGCGCATACTTTACACCCCATATTAGAGCAATTAAACCAAATTAAAAGCCAAATAGATTAACATTTTAAGCCAGAACACGCGTCTTGCCGCGTACCACGCGCAAAGGGGAATCCCCTTTGCCATCCCCACCGACCCCAAACGCTCACTATTATATTTAAAAACAGAATATTATGAATCCAAAAAACAAAGCTCACCAACAACATAAAAATCAAATTCGTATTATTGGCGGACAATTTAGCGGGAGAAAAATTTCCTTTGTGAGTGCAGAAGGTTTGCGCCCCACACCCGATAGCGTCCGTGAAAAACTATTTAATTGGCTAGGACAAGATTTAACAGGGCAAAGCGTCCTAGATCTCTTTGCAGGCAGTGGTGCACTGGGTTTAGAAGCGCTATCACGTCATGCGCAACAAGTTGTATTCTGCGAAAAAAACACCACGACTGCCCAACAATTACGCAAACAGATCCAACAGCTAAATACCACCCAACACGTTCAAGTATTAGAACAAGACGCGCTAAGTTATCTAGCACAAAGCACACAAAAGTTTGACGTTATTTTTTTAGATCCACCGTTTGCATGGCAAAATTGGGCCATACTATTTGAAAGTCTATTGCCACGATTGCATGCCGATACGGCCATTTATTTAGAGGCCAGTATACTGCCCAATATACCATCCATGTTAAATATACACCGGCAAGGCAGGGCAGGAAAAAGCCAATTTTGTTTACTTTATCCAATGACGCAACAGTTTGAATAAAAAGCATTTAATAATTATTATCAGAGTGTTAAAAAAGGGAGATAAAGCTGTTTTCATATTAAATTATGCTATAATTTTGCCCCTTACAATCTAGATGCGAGAACACAAACATGGCACTCTTTATTACAGATGAATGCATTAATTGCGATGTGTGCGAACCAGAATGTCCCAATGATGCCATTTCACAGGGCGAAGAAATTTACGAAATCAATCCAAACTTATGTACCCAGTGTGTAGGGCATTATGACGAACCACAGTGTCAACAAGTATGTCCAGTAGATTGCATTTTAATAGATGAAACGCATCCTGAAACACACGATGAGTTAATGGCAAAATACCACCGTATCGTAGCAGAAAAATAAAATATTTAAATAATAAACAAAGTATTAAGATAAAATTTATAGATAACACTTGACTAAGTTTGAAGATATAAATTAAAATCCAGTTTCTCTTTAGGTGGGATTCCCGAGCGGCCAAAGGGGGCAGACTGTAAATCTGTTGCGAGAGCTTCGAAGGTTCGAATCCTTCTCCCACCACCATATTTCATTTGGGGCAAGAGATAAGCGGGTGTAGCTCAATGGTAGAGCAGAAGCCTTCCAAGCTTACGGTGAGGG
>CAKARD010000002.1 GCA_916720425.1 uncultured Kingella sp.
TTTTGAAAAACCAATTGTTAGGTTATTGGTTTAAAACATTACGCAATCGTCAACTCAAAGAACATCCCCATCCTTTAATTAATGAATTTTTAAGCAAAGAGCAAAAAGGACGTCAGTTGGAAATTATTATTGCTTCGGGTTATTTATATGCCATCGCGCCCATGTTGGAATACAACGCCAATCCGTTTACCATACGCCGTTTTTTGCTAGAAGAAAAGCTTTCTCCCAGTTCTTGGTTACTTAATGGTACAGTTTTACCTACGGGTTACTTGAGTGGTAAAAACGAACAAATAGAAGCGATATTCAAAAAGCAAATTGAATGCATAATTACCATAGAAGGTAATGTGCGCCGTTTAGTTATGGATTTTGTGGAACAATTAGACAACTATCACGAAAATGAATTATTACCCTTGTTATTTGCCCCTTTTGAAGTATCCGCCAAAGGGATGAAACAAGATGTATACCAACGTTTATACCAATACGAGCAACGACTCACCTTCGGCGTTTTGCAACCTCTAGCTAACGCACTGCGTCATCTACCTAACAGTGAAGAAGAGTACGATTATTTATACGTAAGCACGCGCCAATTATTTGGCAATATCATTTCAGCATTCAAAGACTTTCAAGCCCAGCCTACGCTTTTTGGCAATGAGCAAGCCAGTTTATTGCTTGGCCATTTGGTTGCTTATGCCTCTTTTTTAGAAAAGCGCCGTGCCGATATTTTCACTCCTATGGAAAATTTTACTTGGGCAGAAAATCACAAAAAATCGCGAATTTTAGACCAACACGCCCACGCCGTGGCAAATGAATATTTGGATTCTTATTTGGCAAAAAAACGTGATGTACAAGCGCAACAAAACTTGGTGGATAAATCCGAAACCCTTTTTGATAAAATATTTAAAAACAAGGTGCGTCAATTAGAAAAACTAGAAGAACTCAAAAAAAGGATGCGTCAAGTACAATATGAAGCACATAAAAAACTGTTTTATCTGCCCGATGAAGTCAAAGCGCAAACCATACACATGGAATTTGATACACTACTCATTACCGATGAAAAAATCCGCCATTATGCATTTCCCAATGGCGACAATGGCATTTCTGCTCTACCAGAAATCTTTTCTTTACCCGAAAATCGTTTGGATTTCGATATATTGGCATTTGCCCAACAAATGGGCTTGAGACAAGACAACGGAGATGAGATCGCAGAAGACTAAAAAGTCCTCAAAGCTGCCGAAAAAGTTTTAACTAAACGCGTTTAAAGCCTATAACACAGACAAAATAGAGCCTTTCTTTGTCTGCGCAAAAACACAAGTTTATCATTGACAATTAAGCATAAAATCTCTAGAATGTTCGGTTTATTTTATTAAATTATTTATTTGGATAATCTTATGAAAACCTTTTCAGCGAAGCCGCATGAAGTGCAACGCGAATGGTTTGTTATTGACGCAGAAAACAAAGTTTTAGGTCGTCTTGCAGCCGAAATCGCTAGTCGCTTACGTGGCAAACATAAGCCAGAATATACCCCACATGTAGATACAGGTGATTATATTATTGTTATTAATGCCGATAAATTACGTGTTACAGGTGCAAAAAACGAAGATAAAATTTACTATCGCCATTCAGGTTATGCAGGTGGTATTTATCAACGTACTTTCCGCGAAATGCAAGAAAAGTTTCCTGGTCGCGCTTTAGAGCAAGCCGTAAAAGGCATGTTGCCCAAGGGTCCTTTGGGATACGCTATGATTAAAAAACTCAAAGTTTATGCAGGCACGGAACATCAACATGCCGCACAACAACCTAAAGTTTTGGATATTAAATAAGGACAACAGGCATGAATGGTAAATATTACTACGGCACAGGTCGCCGCAAAAGCTCAGTAGCGCGCGTATTCTTGCAAAAAGGCACAGGTCAAATTATTGTAAACGGTCGCCCTGTTGATGAATTTTTCTCACGCGAAACCAGTCGCATGGTGGTGCGCCAACCTTTAGTTTTAACTGAAAATGTAGAAGCATTTGATATTAAAATTAATGTTGTAGGCGGCGGTGAAACAGGTCAATCTGGAGCAATCCGTCATGGTATTACTCGTGCCTTGATTGATTATGATGCTGCATTAAAACCTGCACTTTCTGCTGCAGGTTATGTAACACGCGATGCACGTGAAGTAGAACGTAAAAAATATGGTTTACGCAAAGCACGTCGTGCAAAACAATTCTCAAAACGCTAATCTTACCAAAAAGACACACGCTTTATTGTGTGTCTTTTTTTAGTGTCTTCTTTATTCTCTCTTCCCTTGTTCTCTTTCAGCTTGACGGCGGATGCGTTTACGCTGACGAATTTTTTGAATCAACCACCACTTAAGCCTTACTTTAACATCATAACCAACACTACCTATACCAAATATAAATAACATCATAGCAATCGGTACGGTAAAATAAAAACCCACTTTACTATACAAATATGTCCCCACCACACCACCAATGACAAAGTTATTAATCATACCTAATAATAACCACATTTTTGGAAAATTAGGTTTGAGTTCAGGAATAATGGCACTTTTGACTCTTATATAATAAAAAACTCGTGATAGTTCTACCCCTAAATCGGTCGCAGAACCCGTCATATGCGTAGAACGAATGGCACTGCCTGATAATACACTGGTGACTGTATTGTGCATACCCATAATAAAACACAATAGAATTAATGTTGGTAATATCCCAATGCTGGCAATATTCATCCCAAATAATGCAAAAATCATTAACCAAAATGCTTCCACCCACATTGCTAAACCATAACAACTGCGAAAATGATGGCGTTTTCCCCACAAAATGGTAAAGTTGGCACAGGCTGCCCCAAAGATAAAACACCACACTCCGACCAATGCCCAAAATGCATTTTGCCATTCACCCATAAAAATGCTGTCTGCCACACGTGATAATGCACCAGTAATATGCGATGTATAACTGGCTACTACAAAAAAACCTGCTGCATTAATCGCTCCTGCTGAAAATGCCATCATATAACCCAAACGACGAAAACGCGCATCAGTAATTGTATTATCATGTAGATAAGGTTTATCCGCTTGCCAAAATGGATGATGTATAAATTTACGATTAGGACGATTAGACAGATGCTTAGACATGGTTAAAAAAAGGATAATTATAACAAATCATACTATTTTTCTGTTATGAAGGTTGGATTATATGAATAATCAATCAGTTTCACATTGCCAAAAAGCCATATTCAGGCTTATCATCTCATACCAAATGAACACGCAAAGTAAGGAAAATTCATGAGCTGGTTAGATAAAATCCTACCCCCAAAAATCAAAAAATCAGATAAATCTTCTGCCGTTCCTGAGGGACTGTGGCGCAAATGCTCATCATGCGGAGAAACACAATATGCCACAGACATTGCTGCTAATTTACAAGTCTGCCCAAAATGTGGTCATCATGAATCACTGGGCGCACGGGAAAGACTTAATATTTTATTAGACGAAGAAGGACGCGAAGAAATCGCGGCAAATATCAAACCTACTGATATACTCAAATTTAAAGACAGCAAAAAATATCCTGATAGATTATCCACTGCACGTAAAGCAACAGGTGAAGATGATGCCATAGTGGTAATGAAAGGCACATTACACGGTTTGCCCATAGTGATTGCCACATTTGAATTTCGCTTTATTGGTGGTTCTATGGGATCTGTAGTAGGAGAACGCTTCGTAGAAGGCGTGCGTACAGCAGTGGAAAACAACTGCTCATTTATTTGTATAGCTGCATCGGGAGGCGCACGTATGCAAGAGGGTCTAAATTCATTGATGCAAATGACTAAAACCAGCGCCTCCTTGCATTTACTTAGTGAAAAAAAATTACCATTTATTTCTGTTTTAACCGATCCAACCATGGGAGGGGTATCGGCAAGTTTTGCCTTTTTGGGAGATGTGGTCTTAGCCGAACCCAATGCATTAATCGGGTTTGCAGGTCCACGTGTGATTGAACAAACTGTACGTGAAACTTTACCTGAAGGCTTTCAACGTGCGGAATTTCTACTAGAAAAAGGGGCCATTGATCAAATTATTGATCGTCGCCAAATGAAACAGCGTATTGCCGATTTAATTACACTATTACGAAACGAAAACGTTATGGCATAAGAAAAGCCCATATTCATATAATGAATATGGGCTTTAAGTGAAACTGATTATTTCATCGGATACCATTTTTTGATAATTTTATCATAGGTCCCATCCGCTTTAATATCTTCCAAGCCTTTATCTAATTTAGCTTTTAATTCAGTATTACCTTTTTTCATAACCCAAGAAAAAGCAACTTTTCCTGATTTTTCATCTACTAATGTGTAATATTCAGAGCCACTTTGCAAGAAATAGGTATTTAATACGCTATCTACATCATAAACACCTTCTGCTGTCCCCATATTGACGGCATTCACCCCCAAATGCACGGTTTTGACTGTTTCTATTTTGTCGGTAATGCCTGATGCAAGCAGTTGTTTTTCCGCCAAACTGTCTTGTTGTGCAGCAACAGTTTTGCCTTGCAAATCCGTTAGGCTTCTATATTGGGTTTTGTTTTTATTCAACAATACCACCCAAGAGCCTTCCAAATAAGGCTGTGAAAAAGTGTATTTTTCTTCACGTTCAGAGGTAACATTGATCCCTGTTGCAACAATATCAGCTTGTCCATTATTGACCGTATCTAAGAGTCCAGTCATTTCATGCGGAATAAAGCGCAAAGCAAAACCCTCACGCTGTGCAATTGCATTGAGCAAATCAATATCTAAACCAATCATTTCACCTTTTTCTCCTCGTATTGAAAATGGAGGATAAGAAGGCTGACCCACGACAATATATTGTTCACCTGTAGTGTGTGCACTGGCTATTTGTGCTTCAGAATTAACAGGTTCTGTGTTTTGTGTACTATAACTATGACTTGTACTCGCATTGTTACATGCCGCTAAAAAAAGTATAGGAATGGTTGTCAAGAATTTATGTAAAACCATGTTCACAGAGTATTTCCTTCATTAAAAGAAATGAAGTAGATTAAGCCATTGCTCAATCTACTTTGTAAATTTATTTACCCATTTTTAATTTTTGCCACAATGTCGTGGTTTGTTTTTTAGCAGCATCGGACATTTGCGGCATCACAAAACCATTTTCCATATCTTCTGTTGTAGGAAAAATAGAACGGGTTGCCACTAATGCGGGGCTCATTTTCTCACGCGCAGGCAAACTAGCAGGTGCAAAGGTTACAGCATTACCATTTTTTGCAGCCACTTCTGGATCCAGCGTGTAGTTAATGTATTTATGTGCATTTAATACATTTTTAGCATCTTTAGGAATCACCCAAGATTCCACCCAAAAACCCATGCCTTTGGGTGTCAGTACTTCAATACCAACATTACTTTTTACTTCTTCAGAGCGTGCTTTAGCTAAATTTAAATCGCCACCATTTCCCGCTACTAAACAAATTTCACCACGTGCCAAACTATCGATATAAGATGCACTAAACTGTTTTACATCAGGACGAATTGCTTGTAGCACTTTTGCGGCTTCTTCAATATCAGCAGGATTGGTGCCTTTGGGATCTTTGCCAATATAATTTAATACGATTGGGAACATTTCGCTGGGTGTATCCCACAATGCCACCCCGCAAGATTTGAGTTTATGGGTATATTCAGGTTTAAACATCAAATCCCAAGCATTTTCAGGCAATTTTCCACCCAATAATTCTTTACCTTTAGCTGTGATGGCAATAGTATTGACACCTGAAAAATAAGGAACGGCATATTCATTACCAGGATCTGCTTGCGCTAATAATTTTAGCAAAGCGGGATCAATATTTTTATAATTGGGGATTAAGTCTTTATTGACTTTCTGATAAGCACCTGCTTGAATTTGGCGAGGTAAAAATGCAATCCCTGGCACGCCCAAATCATAGCCTGATTTACCTGTTAGCATTTTTGCTTCTAGGGTTTCATTATTTTCATACAAGTCGTAAGTCAAATTTAAATTATTGGCTTTTTTAAAATCTTCAACAGTGCTTTCATCTACATAATTGGACCAGTTATAAATATTTAATGCATCTGTTTTAGGCAAATCTGCTGCAGCGACAGGCACAGCAGATGCTGCATGACTACTTGGAGCAGTTGTTGATTGTTTCTCACCAGATTGACCACCACAGGCTGTCAAAACCATTAAAACAATAGTGCTTAACAGTGTTCTTTTCATGCTCTTATCTTCTCTTTAAATATAAGTTAAAAATAATCACAAATTGTAAAATGATTGTTTTTAAAAATCAATTATTTTCTATATACTGCACCCAAATTAAAACATCTCTGTTTTATTGTTTTTTTTGATTGAATAAAGGATAAAACAAAGGTAAAATCTATCGAATCATTAAATAAAACAATCACCCTATCCATGAAACCTGTTTTTGAGCTGAAATCTTCTCGCTTAGACGCATTCCACATTCGCCTACATTCGGCAAAATTAGATGAGATAGAGGCATTATTAAAAGAAAAAGCCGAAAAATTTAAATTGCTCAATAGTAAGCCATTTATTTTGGACGTTTCGGCAATAAAATCACTTCAAGGTGTATTATTACACAATATCGTTACCTTATTTAAACAGCATAACTTTCATATTATTGCCTTGTGTCATCAAAAAAAAGATTGGTCTCAATACGCCCAAGAAGCAGGAATATTATGGTTATCCAATAGCAAAAATACTGAAAAAGAAACCGAACAATCAGAAGATGAAACCGTAATGAGCAAAGAAACTCAACCTTTAATTACGGACTCTGTCGAAGAACCCCAACCTTCTGATTTTCAATCCATAACTCAGATTTTAACACGCCCCACCTTGGTGATTAGTACCCCCATACGAACAGGACAACAAGTTTATGCTGAGCAATCCGATTTAATCGTATTAGGTATGGTCAGCGAAGGAGCAGAAGTCATCGCAGATGGCAATATTCATATTTATGCCCCTATGCGCGGTCGAGCCTTGGCGGGAGAATCAGGCGATAAAAATGCACGAATTTTTATCCAATCCATGCAGGCAGAATTGGTTTCTATTGCAGGTATTTATCGTGTATTAGAACAAAATCTTCCACCTTCCTTGCATAAACAAGCAGTGCAAATTGAATTACAAGATGGTGATCGTCTTGTCATCAGTGCGATTAATGCGCAATAACCCATTTTTTATAGAAAGAGAGCGATTCAGTGTCAAGAATTATTGTTATTACTTCTGGTAAAGGTGGTGTGGGCAAAACCACTACTTCAGCAAGCATTGCCACAGGTTTGGCATTAAAAGGACATAAAACCTGTGTGATTGATTTTGACGTAGGCTTACGTAACTTAGATTTGATTATGGGCTGTGAGCGCCGTGTGGTATACGATTTGGTCAATGTGATTCAAGAAGAAGCAACGCTGAATCAAGCCCTCATCAAAGACAAACATTGCGATAATTTATTTATTTTACCCGCTTCACAAACACGTGACAAAGATGCATTAACCAAGGAGGGGGTAGGCAAAGTATTAAATGGTTTGAGTGAAATGGGTTTTGAGTTTATTGTATGTGATTCACCCGCAGGCATTGAAACAGGCGCATTGATGGCATTATATTTTGCCGATGAAGCCATTGTGACCACCAATCCAGAAGTATCCAGCGTGCGTGATTCTGACCGTATTTTAGGCATTTTGCAAAGCAAATCACTCAAAGCTGAAATGGGACAAAATGTGAAGGAACACCTATTGATTACCCGTTATTCACCCGAACGTGTAGAAAAAGGTGAAATGCTTTCGGTAGACGACATCAAAGATATTTTGCGTATTCCTTTGCTGGGTGTGATTCCTGAATCGCAAAATGTATTACAAGCATCTAACTCAGGCTCACCCGTCATTCACCAAAATGATGCCATTGCCGCTCAAGCTTATCAAGACGTTGTCGCGCGATTATTGGGTGAAAACCGCGAAATGCGTTTTTTGGAAGCCGAAAAAAAAGGATTCCTAAAAAAATTATTTGGAGGCTAAACCATGTCGTTAATAGACAAACTGTTTGGCAAGAAAACAAAAACGGCTTCTGTGGCGCGTGATCGCTTGCAAATTATCATTACTCAAGAACGTGCTAATCGCAACAATGCTAATAATACACCCGATTATTTGCCCACCTTACAAAAAGAGCTGTTAGAAGTATTATCCAAATATGTCAAAATTGAACTGGAAGATATTAATATTGCACGTGAAGAACAAGACGGTGTAGAAATGTTGGCATTAAATATCACTTTACCTGAACACAAACCTGAACCAGAAAAACAGGATAGGTCATGACTTTAACCGAATTACGCTATATCGTGGCTGTGGCGCAAGAAAAACACTTTGGTCGTGCGGCACAACGCTGTCATGTCAGCCAACCTACACTCTCTATCGCAATTAAAAAACTGGAAGAAGAATTGGGTGTGGCACTCTTTGACCGAAGTAGCAGCACCGTAGTCATGACACCATCGGGTGAACGTATTGTTACACAAGCACGGCGTGTACTGGAAGAAACTGAAATTATCCACAATCTTGCCAGCGAAGAACAAAACCAATTAGAAGGTGCGTTTAAATTAGGCCTAATCTTTACTGTTGCGCCTTATTTATTACCCAAACTCATTGTATCTTTGCGTAAGGTTGCGCCCAAAATGCCACTAATTTTGGAAGAGAATTACACTTATGCGCTCACCGAAGCACTGAAACGCGCTGAATTAGATGCGATTATTGTTGCTGAACCGTATAGCGAAACAGGTATCGAAACCATCCCTTTATACGACGAACCCTTTTTTGTTATCGTTCCTAAAGGACATCATTTTGAAGAGATGGATGCCATTGGTAGCAACCAACTTGCCGAAGAAAATGTGCTTTTACTCACTGAGGGAAATTGCATGCGTGATCAAGTGTTGGGTTCGTGTAGTGAATTGGCTTCTAAACAACGCATTGCGGGTTTGGCCAATCGTTTGCAAGGTAGTTCATTGAATACTATCCGACACATGGTTGCCAGTGGCTTAGGTATCAGTGTTTTGCCCTCTACCGCACTGACTGAAAATGATCACATGTTATTTTCTATTGTGCCTTTTAAAGATCCTGTCCCACAGCGGCGGATTATGCTGGCCTATCGTCGAAATTTTGTGCGTCCTCAAGCTTTATATGCGATTACACACGCTGTTTTTGCTTCACATTTGGTTGGTGTAGATTTTATAAAACCGCGCTCATTTTAAGCCATTTTCACGCGTCTTGCCGCGTATTACACGTGGGGAATCGTCCCCACACAACATTCAACTTCTTACACGTTATTTTAAGGAATGTTTATGGCAAAACCAATTTTGACTACCATGCGTTTGGACAAATGGCTCTGGGCAACACGTTTTTTTAAAACCCGTTCACTTGCCAGCAAACAGATAGAATTGGGACGGGTGAGTGTCAATGGTGTCAAAGCCAAAACCAGTAAATATATCCAAATTGGTGATGTGATTGATTTAACACTTAACACCCTACCCTATCGTCTCACTGTATTAGCACTTAATGAACAACGCCGTCCTGCTCCCGAGGCTCGCTTACTTTATCAAGAAGATGAACATATCGCCAAACAGCGCGAAACACAAAAGCTTATGGATCAAGCTTGTCGTATTACCGCTGTCTACCCTGATGGCCGACCCACCAAACGTGATCGCCGACAATTGGACAAAATGAAACGCGACAGTTGGATTTAGAATTGATATAGTTGCTAGTTTTACAAATATCATGCACAATATGCCTCTTTACATATGAGCATGATGCTCAAATAATACACCAATTAAGGAACAAACATTATGATGAAATCATTGATTACTGTTGCTGCATTGTCTTTCTTGACAGTTGCTTGCACCCCTGCCGAAACCAAATCAGCACAACAAGCGGCTTCTGCTGCTATTGCAGATACTGCTTCTGCTGTTAATGAAAGTGCATCAGCTGTACAAAATGCTATGGATAGTGCCGCCTCTGCTGCTCAAACTGCTGCATCTGATGCAGCTTCTGCTGTTCAAGCTGGAGTAGAACAAACCACTTCTGCTGTTGGCGAAATGGCTTCAGAAGCAAAAGCTAAAGTTGCCAGCGCAGCCTCTGATGTTGCAAAATAAACAAGATATTTGCACAATCAAAAATGGGGTGAGTACAAAGTATTCACCCTATTTTGTTTATCCGAAATCTTTGCAAAGTAATAGATATTATTATTTTGCAAAGATGATTTTGGATAAAAATTGGCTCGTAAATTAAAAAATCAATAATACAACTACACTATATATTGATTTAACGCTAACTGACTATATCCACTTTCATTTTTAGGATACATAACATGATAAAAAAATACTTTACCCCTATGCCCCCGACACAGCCAAATACTAGGCGACACCCCATTTTTTTACCCATACACAATCACGCTGCTGAAAAAGTATTAAATCAACTTCACCACGCTGGTTATGAAGCATATTTGGTTGGTGGGGCCGTGCGTGATTTATTATTAGGCCTGTCCCCAAAAGATTTCGACATTGCCACCAACGCTACCCCAGAACAAGTCAAAAAGCTGTTTAATCATAGCCGTATTGTTGGACGAAGATTTCAAATTGTACATGTGATTATTGGTAAGGAAACCATAGAAGTGAGCACTTTTCGCAGTGGCGAAAAAAACCAAATTAATGCGCAAGGCCGTATTATGCGCGACAACACTTATGGCACATTGGAACAGGACGCGCAACGGCGTGATTTTACTTGCAATGCATTATATTATGACAATCGTCATCACGAAATCATAGATTATCACAATGGCCTTGAAGATATACAAAATAAAAAACTCGTCATGATTGGCCAACCCGATGAACGTTATGTAGAAGACCCTGTGCGTATTTTGCGGGCAATACGTTTGGCAGGCAAATTACAATTTAGCATTTGCCCACATACTGCAATGCCTATTCATCAACATGCTCATTTATTAGCAAAAGAACCCAGCTCACGCCTGTTTGATGAATTGCTCAAAATTTTGTTTTCAGGGCATGCCATCTCTTGTTTAGCTCAACTAAAAAAACAAGGTATCAACAAACACATTCACCCGCTATTAAATATATTAATTAATACCACAGAACAGACACCTGATCATATTGGCGTATTGACGCTACAACAAACCGATGAACGCATACGACAGAATAAATCCGTATCAGTGGGTTTTATTTTAGCGGCCTTATTTTGGGATAAACTGAACCAATATTGGCAACAATCCCAACAAGAAGGCAAAAAACCCAGTTTAGCGATGACAGAAGCCGTATTTAAAATGCGTACATTCATCGAACACAATTTGTCTATCCCCCAACGCTATCTGGCCACTATGGGCGAGATTTGGCTAATGCAAACACAATTTGATAATCAAAAAGGGGCGCGCCCTTTTCGTTTGATTGCGCAAGCACGCTTTCATGCTGCTTATGATTTTTTATTACTACGCGCATATCAAGACCCGCAAATACAACAAGGGGCAACATGGTGGGCACAATTTCAACATGCTAACAACATACAACGCCAAAACATGGCGCAATATTTCAACCAACCTAGCACAAATACTAAGAAGAAAAAACACAAATCACATAAAAATAAACTTCAAACACCTCTTTCTGAATCATGAATTAAAACCGCTCACTGGGTAACAAATAGCGCCATTGACCTTGAGGTAATGCGCCTAATTTAACTCGCCCCATACGCACACGTTTTAAACCAACCACACGCAAACCAACCAGTTCACACATACGACGGATTTGGCGTTTTTTACCTTGCTTTAAGATAAAGCGCAATTGATCTTCATTTTGCCAAATCACTTGAGCAGGACGCAAAACTTCGCCATCTAAGCTTAAACCATGATTAAGTAAAGCCAAACCATTGGTTTTTATTATCCCTCGTACACGTACTAAATATTCTTTTTCGCAATGGCTGTTTTCACCAATGAGTTGTTTAGCAATACGGCCATCTTGGGTTAAAACCAATAACCCTGTTGAATCAATATCTAGTCGCCCAGCAGGAGCCAGATGTTGTAAATGTTGTGCTTGAAACATAATGTGACTAGTATCACCTTGCCAATGATTATTTGGCGTAATAAGTTCTATGGCGGCGCGATAGTTTTTTTCAGGTTGTCCACTTACAAAACCTACGGGTTTATTTAACAAAATGGTTACGCGTTGTGCTTGGGCTTGGTGGGCGTGCTTATTGAGTTCTATGCGATCTGTTGAGCTAACTTTTTGTCCCAATACGGCAACATTTCCATTGACACGCACCCAGCCTTGTTCAATATAACTGTCGGCTTCACGGCGCGAACATAGACCTAATTCTGCCATGCGTTTGGATAGACGGACAAGATTTTCATTATTCATGGATTTTGAAACTTTCTATAGTCAAAATGGAAAGCATGCTGCATAGCGCAATGCGCGTTCACAGCAACAAACTAACATTTCATGTGTTTTTTAATAATGTGAGAAAATTATCTAATTCTGGTGGCAAGGAGGCCACCAAAGACAATACTTCTCCTGTAACAGGATGGGGAAATTCCAATTTATGTGCATGTAAAAACATCCGTTTTAACCCCAATTTATGTAATCTCTTGTTAAGAGCATAGTTTCCATAGCGTTCATCTCCTGCAATGGGACAATGATGTGCTTGCATATGTACACGAATTTGATGCGTACGCCCTGTTTTTAGGGTAACTTCTACTAAAGATAAATGACTAATTCCAACCGAATGTAAAATTTTTCCCCTAAAACATGCCAAACAATCAAAAACTGAATGTGATGGTTGCCCGTTTTCATCCACACGCACCATTTTTTCACCGTTCACACCCGTATATTTAGTCAACGGTAATTTAACATGACTCAAATCTTTTGCCCACTCGCCCACACCCAACGCCCAATACACTTTTTTTGGATGTTGATGGCGCAATTGTTCGTGTAGCTTCACCAGAACACTACGTTTTTTTGCTATCATCAATAAACCACTGGTGTCTCGATCCAAACGATGAACCAACTCCAAATAACTAGCTTGCGGGCGACTTTGGCGTAATTGTTCTATCACACCAAAACTGACCCCAGAACCACCATGCACCGCCACACCGCTGGGCTTATTGATGACCAATAAACCCTCATCTTCATACACAATCTCAAATTGACGTACAGGAATGGGAACCATCTCCGATTTTTTGTCGGCAATACGAATGGGAGGAATGCGCAAATGATCACCCGTCTTCAAACGGTTATCAGCTTTAGCGCGTGCCTTATTGATCCGCACTTCACCTGAACGAATTATGCGCTGAATATGGCTTTTGGGCACACCTTTTAAAATTTTAATTAAGTAATTATCAAGACGTTGACCAGCTTGGGCTTCATCTATGAGGATATGATTGACTAAGTCTTTGCTAATTCGTGGCATTTTCTCTATAATTCCCAGCTTAATTTGAGTTGCTTCAAAGAGCAACAACATAGAGTAAGAAATTGGGCAATCAGCCCCACATCATTTTACAAAAAAAGCACGGTGTACGTTTTTTTATTTTTGTTGCCAAAAAGCCTAGCAACAAAATTGTGTTTAAACAAACCCTATACGACGATGGCTTAATTTATTGTTATTAATAAAAAATAATAATTACTAGGTAAACGCAAAACCTATCGTTCTTTACTATCGTCTACTGCATTCATCGCAGCGTTTATACGCCAACACGCGAGCAGTCTTAAACACATACACGCGCCAGTGCCTCTGAACAGGTTAGTTAATATTATGAAAAGAATGTTATTTAACGCTACGCAAGCAGAAGAATTGCGCGTAGCAATTGTGGATGGTCAAACCTTATTGGATTTGGATATCGAAACTTTAGGCAAAGAACAACGCAAAGGCAATATTTATACGGGTATTATTACGCGTATTGAACCCTCACTAGAAGCATGTTTTGTAGACTATGGTGTAGATCGCCATGGTTTTTTGCCATTTAAAGAAATCAATCGCGTCTATTTTCATGATTATGACGGTGGTAAAGCAAGAATTCAAGATGTAGTACGCGAAGGTATGCATGTTATTGTGCAAGTAGAAAAAGATGAGCGTGGCAATAAAGGGGCCGCATTGACCACATTTATCAGTTTGGCAGGGCGCTATTTGGTCTTGATGCCTAACAATCCACGTGGTGGAGGCGTATCACGCCGTATTGAGGGCGATGACCGTGCCGAACTCAAAGAAGCCATGTCGCAATTAGACGTACCCAACGGCATGAGCATTATTGCACGTACAGCAGGAATCGGGCGTAGCGTAGAAGAATTACAATGGGACTTTAATTATTTATTGCAATTGTGGCAAGCGATTGAGGCAGCTGCTGCAGCACACAAACAACCCTATTTGCTTTTTATGGAAAGTTCATTAGTCATTCGTGCTATTCGTGATTATTATCGCCCCGACATTGCAGAAATTTTGGTTGACAATCGTGAAGTCTATGAACAAGTTTCTGAGTTTATGAGTTATGTGATGCCTAACAACTTAAGTCGTCTCAAACTTTATACTGATCACACGCCCTTATTTTCACGTTTACAAATTGAACAACAAATTGAAACAGCCTTTTCGCGTTCAGTGAATCTGCCCAGCGGCGGTGCCATCGTTATTGATCATACCGAAGCTTTGGTTTCTATTGATGTGAACTCAGCACGTTCCACACGCGGAGCGGATATCGAGGAGACAGCATTTCGCACCAATTTAGAAGCGGCCGAAGAAGTGGCCAGACAAATGCGCTTGCGTGATTTAGGCGGTTTGGTGGTGATTGACTTCATTGATATGGAAGATGCAAAACACCAGCGCGAAGTAGAAAACGTATTGCGTGATGCATTAAAAAAAGATCGCGCCCGCGTGCAAATGAGTAAACTATCACGTTTTGGCTTATTAGAATTATCACGTCAACGCTTACAGCCTGCACTTGCAGAAAGCAGTCATATCACTTGCCCACGTTGTGCGGGAACTGGGGTCATTCGTAGCGTTGAATCAACCGCTTTGCATGTATTACGTTTAATTCAAGATGCGGCCATGAAAGATAATACAGGGGAAGTACACGCACAAGTCCCTGTTGATGTTGCCACGTTCTTACTTAACGAAAAACGTGCGGAATTATTTGGCTTGGAGGAACGTTTAGACGTATCAGTTTTTCTGATTCCAAATACACATTTAGACAACCCACATTATGAAATTTCACGGATTCGCTTAGATGATGTGTCAGAAAACATGACACCCAGTTATAAACGCGTGCAAGAACCTGAAAACACAAATAATGTTCCCTTTGCCAACAAAAAAGGTGAAAAAACCATACGTCCTGAACCTGCAGTTAAAGGTTTACGTCATGCAACGCCCGCCCCTGATCTTGGAGAAAACAGCAGCCAATCATGGTGGAATCGCTTTAAAATATGGCTCAAACGTTTATTTACAGGTAATACGCAATCACAAAATACCACAACAGAAGCCGCCGCGCCTAAAACAAAAACCAACATGCGTAGCACCAATAAGCGCAACAACCCTAATCGTCGCCAAACTAACAAAACTAAAGCGCCCCCTCATAATGAGCCAATCTATAATAAAAAAACCAATCATAAACCCAGTCCAGCACTTGAAAACCAAGTACCCACTGAGGAAAGCGTAGCGATGCCTGCCATATTAAGCAATAAAACAGCACGCCCCACTACGCAAAAAAATGTACAAAAAAATCATGCTAATCAACGCTCTAAACCACAAAACAAAGTGGTTGAACAAAATCATGCCGTTCAGATGAATGCAGAACAGAAAAAACCGCGCAAAAAACAAAAACCTTTAATTGTGCGTATTGGAAATAATGATCAACCACGCAAAAATTTTGATAAAACATCAAAACAAACCAAATCACGTAGTGGCATTCCTTCTGCTCTAAAAATGGAACATTTTTTCCGTATAGATATTGCAACAGATCGTATTAATCATGCTTTGGTGCATGTTTTATCACAATACCCTGAATTGGCAGAAGAAAGCACATTAGTCGCACAAGCTAAAAAAGTCGCTTTGGAACACGCTCTGATTGCCCAACAAAAACAAGAAGCCAATATGATACAACAAGCGATTGAGCATATGGAACAAGCCATTGCCCAAGTCTTGACTCAAATGTTGCCTAATCAATCTCAAGCAGAAATCCTTGATACAACAGTGGTCGCTAAAGCGGTAGAAACCACAAACGAGCAACAAATATTGGCAAGCCTGAGTGCAAAAATTGAAGATGCTTTGGCACATGTATTATTACCCAATTCAAAAATCAAAACCGCATCGGAACAAACCGAAACGATGAATCCTACCCAAATGTTTACCCATATGGTAGCAGAGGAAACGGAAAATACTTACCAAATTGCCATCGATTTAGCAAGTCAAAGCGGTTTACAGTTAATAGAAACACAAAAAAGAGCAGAACCCGAACCTGTGATTGTGTCCACCACAAAAGTAGGGCTGCGTCGTTCAGATTTGGTACGCCATTCTGTTCCTCACACAGAAGCAGTCATGGAACAAATAGAAACGGTAAAATAATCATACTATGCTCGCGCATCAAATCGTGTATCGTGCCATACTGTGCTAACAGCAGCATGGCATAAATGTGAGATTAGGGGCGCGAACTTTTTGATTTTAAGGAATATTCTTTTGAGTGCTTCCACATATTTAACACCTTCTCGTCGCTTATCTGTCGCACCTATGTTGGACTGGACAGACCGTCATTATCGCTATATGGCACGACAAATCAGTCAGCACACTTGGCTTTACACTGAAATGATTCATGCCAGTGCCATTATTTACGGTGATGAAGCGAGATTTCTAGACAAAAATGAATGTGAACACCCCATTGCGCTACAGCTAGGCGGTAGTGATCCCACGCAACTGGCACAAGCTGCAAAAAAGGTTGCACAATTTGATTATGATGAGATTAACCTAAATTGTGGTTGTCCTAGCCCACGTGTACAAAAAGGGGCATTTGGTGCGTGCTTAATGAATCATGTTTCTTTAGTAGCAGATTGCCTCAATGCCATGCAAAATGCAGCACCAGATTGTGTTGTTACAATTAAACATCGTATTGGCATTGATAAACAAACAGATTATCAAATATTAGCTGATTTTGTGGGAACATTACGGGATAAAACATCGTGTCGCACATTTATTGTACACGCACGTAATGCGTGGTTAGAGGGTTTATCGCCCAAAGAAAATCGTGACATTCCACCATTAAAATACGATTATGTGTATCGCCTAAAACGTGAATTTCCAAATTTGGAAATTATCATTAATGGAGGCATACAAACCAATGCAGCTATTGCTGAACATTTAAATCATGTAGATGGTGTCATGGTGGGGCGCGAGGCCTACCATAATCCTATGATTATGCGGGATTGGGATAATTTGTTTTATGGCAAACATAACATGGCTATTTCACATGAACAATTGGTTCATTGCTTGATGGTTTATGCCCAACAGCAACTACAAAAACAAAATGGCACAATTTTACGCCATATGACACGCCATTATCTTGGCTTAATGCACGGTTTAAACGGCGCAAAAGTATGGCGACGTATTTTATCTGATGCCTCACTATTGCAAGACAACAATCCTACCCTATTGTTACAAGCATGGGAATATGTGGCACGCGCAAATACAATACATAATGTTACCACTTAATCCTATTTTAATTGCATTTTGCTTAGGGGTCATGATCAGCTTTGCCCTACCCTATTCTGGAACATTAACCTTGCGTTTAGGATTGCTATTCATAGGTATAATGGTGTTTTTATGCGCCAAAATAACTAAGCGTTTTATTATCGGTGCAAGTGTATTATTAGGCTTAATATTGGGCGCAAACTATGCCATCTGGTACACAAATAATCAATTAAAATCACAATTTCCTTTGTCCCCCACGCCACAAAATCTCACTTTAACCGTTCGTGTAGATGAATTACCCCAGCACGAACCCGATGGCGCATATGCACGTTTTATTGGCACAGCAACCACAAAAGAAGGACAATCCTATCGTTTATTATTTCACGATTATCAAGGTAGCCAATGGCAACTGGGCGATGAATGGCAAATTAAAGCTCGTGTTCGTACGCCGATAGGTTTGCGCAATCCCGTAGGCTTTGATCGTGAAGCATGGGCATTAGCAAATAAAATAGATGGCATTGCCAATGTGGGTAAAGAACGGCAACGATTATTAACTGATGATTCTTTATGGTCATTTAACGCTTGGCGAGCTAGAATGATTGCTTCTTGGCATGATGTATCAGAAAAATATCCGCACGGTGTAGGTTTAATGACGGCTTTAGCTGTAGCCAATCCCAGTGGGTTAGATAATCAAGCCTGGTCAGCATTACGTCCTTTGGGATTGAACCATTTAATCAGCATATCCGGTTTACATATCGCAATGGTGGGAATGCTGGTTGCCTATTTTGCCAAAGGTGTATTAATCATTTTACCATTTACACCACGCCGTCCGCGAGTCTGGATAATGATGACTGGGCTACTGGCTGCAACAATTTACACAGGCTTAGCGGGATTCCAAATACCTGCTTTACGTAGTTTATTTATGTTGGCAGTGTTCACATTCACATGGACAATTCGCGGCAGAGTGAGTTCATGGCGCACTTTCTTTTGTGCAATGGCTTTAGTCTTATTGTATCAACCCAGCTCTGTATTAGCAGTCGGGTTTTGGCTATCGTTTGGTTTGGTGGGAACATTAATTTGGGCAAATACGGGTAGAATTCGCATTCAAACATCCCTTATCAAACAAGCAATTTATGCTCAATATGCGGCTACTTTAATGAGTAGTATTGCAACCATTGCCTTTTTTGGTACACTACCGATTTTTGCACCCATTGCTAATGCAATAGCCATTCCATTGTTTTCGTGGGTTTTAACCCCTTTAGCATTATTGGCATCAGTTTTACCGTTTTTGCGCCCTTTAGCCGCATGTCTAGGCGAATATACTATGCAAGTTTTGTTGTATCTAGGCGAAAAACTACCTGCCCCCGCTTTTGCGCATGCACCCATGCCATTATTTTTGATTGCAATAATAAGCATTTTAATTTTATTACTGCCACGTGGCACACGATTCAAACCTTTGGGTTTATGTGGTTTGATGGCATTCTTATGCTACACACCTCCTACTCCCAAACAACTTAACGCCATAGTTTGGGATTCGGGGCAAGGCTTAAGCATACTATTACGAACACCTACACAAACTGTGTTGTTTGACACAGGTACTGCAATCGCCACTGCTCAAGCTATTGTACCTAATTTAGACGCATTAGGAATAAAACACCTGAACCATTTAATTTTATCGCATCACGATGATGACCATGATGGCGGCTTCACACAAATAGCACAACATTTTTCTATTGACAAAATTTGGGCAGGGCAAAGCCAATATTATCCCCATGCCCAACCGTGTCGCAACGGCACACATTGGCAACAAGATGGCGTATTTTTTGAATTTCTCACACCCACACCAGATGCCGAAAAAGATAACGACAAAAGCTGTGTTCTGCGCGTGCTTGCTAATCAACAAGCCATGATTATCACGGGTGATTTAGGTAACAAAAGCGAAGCGCAATTAATCACACAATATGGCGATAATTTACGTAGCAATGTATTTATTTTGGGACATCATGGTAGCAAACACAGCAATAGTAGCGCACTGATCAACGCCATTGCACCAGAATTTGCCATAGCCAGTAGCGGTTTTGCCAACACTTATAAACACCCTCATAACGAGGTTATCACGCGTTTATCCGCACATAATGTTACCTTATTGCGTACCGATACCCAAGGTGCCATAACCATCAACTTTAACACGCATCCCTTAAGCCTTGCACCTTTAATTGAACAAGCATTATGGTGGCAACGCAAGCCATTACAAAACAAGAACAACTGATTCAGTGCCAGCTTTACGACACAAAACAACGTTCATATAAAGGTAATAATGCACGTATTTGATGACTTATCCAAGCAACAACATCAGAGTGTTCCAACTCATCACGCATTAAATGTTTACCCACACAGAAAAAATCCTGATTATTACGCAATAGCAACTCATCAGATGACCAATCACGCAAGGGCATATAATCGGCGTATTCACTCTCATCACCATGCCAAATATCAAAATCCGCAAATTGCGTCTTATCCAAATCATCTAGCCATTGATTATAGTGGGGCAATGCAATTGTGCTACGGTTTGCCTTATAACAATGCCAGTCTAACGATACCGTCAAACGCCTTCTATTTAGCAATACCGATAAAATTACTGCATCTTGCTCATATTGTGCATATTTAAAAAACGCAAAAAAATGTGCCCGCACTTGCCAACCATTACACCAACGTTCAATATGTGGCGGCATAAAATTAGGATTATCCTGTGCCAAATCATGAGCAACTTGCATGATAATCTTGCTCCAATCTTGCCATGCTTGTTTATAATCAGTTTTTAACTGAGTAATGGTTTCAGGCGCATATTTTTTTAACTGCGCAAATTGAAAAAATGGGCGATCAAATAAATCACAATGTTGAGCAGTGAGCATAAATCATTCCTATATTTGTTAACTTAATGAGTATAGATAAAAAAACCACACTTAAAAATAAGTGTGGTTTTTATTTGGGGTGGCTGATGGGGCTCGAACCCACGACAACCGGAATCACAATCCGGGGCTCTACCAACTGAGCTACAGCCACCATTAAAGGTGGAATATTTTTATTAAAAATGGCGCGCCCGACAGGAATCGAACCCGTAACCCCCAGCTTAGAAGGCTGGTGCTCTATCCAGTTGAGCTACGGGCACTTAATCTGGCATATTTAAATTTTTGGTCGGGGCGGTGGGATTCGAACTCACGACCCTCTGCTCCCAAAGCAGATGCGCTAACCGGGCTGCGCTACGCCCCGACTGAAAGAACCAAATTATATATATGATTATATTATTGGTCAAGACATATACATTATTTTTTATCATTGAAAATAATACTATATTGTTTTAAATAAAAAAATTTTTTATTAAATGATAAAGCTACTGTGTTATCAGGTTTTCGTTTAAAATTATCTTTTTGATTTTGTATGGGAAAAAACATGTTAGACATTCAACTATTACGTAATGATATTGATGCTGTGGCACAACGATTGGCAAACCGTGGCTTTATATTAGATAAAACCACATTTGAACAATGGGAAACACAACGCAAAGCCCTACAAGTGCAAAACGAAAATTTACAATCAGAACGCAATCGTTTATCTAAACAAATTGGCGTGTTAATGGCGCAAGGTAAAATCGAAGAAGCACAGCAAACTAAAGAACGTGTAGCACAAATTAAAACTAATATGGAACACATTGAACAGGATTTGCCTCATATCCAAGCTCAATTAGATGCCTTAATTTTAGCCATTCCCAATTTACCTCATGCCAGTGTTCCTGTGGGTAAAGATGAAAATGACAATGTAGAAGTGCGCAAAATCGGTACGCCCCGTATATTTGATTTTAATATTAAAGATCATGTAGATTTAGGTGCTGCGCTGGGACTGGACTTTGAAACTGCCGCACAATTATCAGGGGCCAGATTTAGCTTAATGAAAGGTAAAATCGCACGTTTACACCGTGCTTTGGCACAGTTTATGTTAGATATGCATACACAAAAACACGGTTATACTGAATGCTATACCCCTTATATCGTAAATGACAGTACGTTATTGGGAACAGGACAGTTACCCAAATTTGGCGAAGATTTATTTCATGTGACACGTGGCGGAGACGAGTGCAAACTAACACAATATCTTATCCCCACTGCCGAAGTAACCTTAACCAATACCGTGCGTGAACGAGTATTATCGCAAGATGACTTACCCATTAAACTGACAGCGCACTCCCCCTGTTTTCGCAGTGAAGCAGGATCGCACGGCAAAGATACACGCGGTTTGATTCGCCAGCATCAGTTTGATAAAGTGGAAATGGTACAAATTGTTGCACCCGAACATTCATATGATGCACTAGAAGAAATGGTTACACACGCAGAAAATATTTTGCAAGCCTTGGAATTACCCTATCGCGTGATTACCCTTTGCACGGGCGATATGGGCTTTGGTGCCAGCAAGACTTATGATTTAGAAGTCTGGGTGCCAGCACAAAATACCTATCGTGAAATTTCCAGCTGTTCTAATTGCGAAGATTTTCAAGCTCGTCGCATGAAAACACGTTTTAAAGACGAACACGGTAAAAATCGCTTGGTTCACACGCTCAATGGCTCAGGATTAGCAGTGGGTCGCACTTTAGTTGCAGTATTAGAAAACCATCAAAACGCTGATGGTAGCATTAATATTCCCTTAGCCTTACGCCCATATTTGGGTGGCATAGAAAAACTATAGCGGGTAAACTTTGACTTGGCATTGGTATAAACGAATGCAGTATCAGGTCAAAGTTATCCCGCTACAAATATTACGTGTTATGAATAAACCACACACTTAGCGAGCAAGATTGGCACGCATAACAACACGTCCGTGGAATGTTCCCACTTCGCAATCAAAGATTCCACCTGATTGAGGTTTACGGTCATAATAACTATGTAAACCTGTTACACGTGTGCCACCTTGTTTTTTGGCTGCTTCTTGAAAACGTTTGGCAGCATTAACGAAAGCACGTATACAAGTTTCTTCATCGGTGTGTCCAACACGATTGGCAGCTTGACGGGTCGGAACATTACTTTTGATAACAGAACCGCCGTCACTAAAGCTTACTTTTACATCGCTCAATAACAAAGCTTGTGTTTCAGGAGCATTGAGCACGGCATTACCATCACAACGATACACGACTTTGCGTCCTGCACCAGCTGAATCAGTTTGTGTCATTTTACAAATACCTTTTGAGCCGATGTCTCCTGTTTTTGTACCAGAAGCGGTACCACATGCACCTAATGTTAATGCGACTGTAGTCATTGCTGCCCATAATTGCCATTGCTTCATAATCAACCTTTCTTGTGGTTTGGGAAATATTTTAATATACAAGAATAAATAAAAAAATCAAACTTAAACCAATACCATAGATATTTTATCTTGTCTTGATACAAATTTTATCTACTCAAATATAATAAAATGGGTTTCAACTATTTTAAGGATAATTGCGTGGAACATATTTTAACACTATTTTACGCCACATCGGATATTATCCCTCACCATTATTGTCCACAAAATTTGTCTCTTTCCGATCGTTATCGTTTGGCAAGACAACCAAATTTAGCGCATTGTTTAGATTGGAAAACCAGTCGAGCATTAAAATATTTATCTCAACAGGAATATGGTGTTTTAAGCCATAGCCATGCTTGTGCGCTATGGGCTTGTGTCACAGACAAACGGTTGTTTGGGGTAGATTTACAATATATGCGGATGCGAAATTTTACATCATGGCATAAGAATATTTTGCATCAAGACGAACAGCAGTTTTTACGACAGCATCATCACACATTCTGGGATTATTATGCCCTATTTACCGCCAAAGAAGCACTCATCAAGGCCATAGGTGGAGAGTGGGCAGATTTAGCACAAGTAGGATTACGCTTGATTCACAACCAATGGCGTTGGTGCACGCCTAATATGCATGACTGGCATGTATCCTTATCACATTTAGATAATTTTATGATGGCTTTAGCTTATTCAGGTAAGCAAATAAATCTTAAATGGCAAGGGTTTGGACAATGGCATAAAAAAATACCCAAACCATACAACATATTATATCAACATTTTACCCACGATGGGCTTGACACCTAATCTCTTAGCATTATTAAAATAATAATCGTGAACCACACCATAAACAAAGCTATGAAACTATCTGATACAATACGTCCAATTTACTTTATTTAACTTGTTTTACCATTAAGAAAACTTCGACGAAATGATAGATTGTGTTTTTAATTTAACACGCTGGTGTGCGATTTCAACGCATTTATACACGCAAGAAGCATGGCAGCAATGGGCTAAAAATGAACTGAACTGGCAAGATTTACCTTCAACACAACCAGAATTATCTTTTTTGCCCGCTTTGCAAAGAAGGCGTTTGAGCTTGTCTGCTCGATTGATGTTTCAAGTAGCGCACACATTACTTGAATCATCACAAACTTGCCCAATTGTATTTGTGTCACATGATGGGGAAATCAATCGTAGTTTTCAACTCTACCAAACATTATGGCGTGAACACAGTGTATCCCCCACTTCATTTGGCTTGTCGGTGCATAATGCCTTGGTCGGTCAATGGTCCTTATTACGTGGTGATATGAGCGAAAACACGGCTTTATCTGCGCAACAAGATGGTTGGGAATGGGCATGTATAGAAGCCATCAGCTTGCTACATGAAGGGGCTTCACACGTATTAGTCCTATCTGCTGATGAACCATTACACACATCTTATACCGTAGACCACGCTCTACGTGCGCCATTTGCCTATGCTGTTGGTGCATTAATAAGTCAAGGCGACAACTGTACTTTATCTCGCATTGCCACTCAAAACCACGATTCATATTATTGGGGTGCGCTAACGTGGGTCAAACAAATGTATTTAGCACAACATGATTTTATTCAATCTTATTCACAAACGGCATGGCAATGGCACGTTACACATTAAATCAATATTGGCGTTTATTAGCTACTGCTTTAGGATTTGCAATTTTTGGTATATTTGGCGTATTGTTTAAAATTATTTTATTGCCTTATCAAAATGCACAAACATTAACTGATCATTTGCACGCACGCCAATGGGTTACAACATCTTGGCGATGGTTTACTCTTTATTTGGTGCGCATGGGCATTGTAGAAGTACACTTTCATGGCTTTGAACGCTTGGGTAAAACAGGACAGCTCATTTTAGCCAATCACCCTTCTTTATTAGATGTGGTATTTATTTTAGGGCGTTTACCACAAGCAAACTGCGTGGTTAAAAGTGACTTACAACACAATCCTGCTATGAATAGTCAAATTCGCGCTTGCGGTTACATTCCCAATCAAGAAGATTTAGATTTTTTAGAAACCATAGATAACGTGCTAAAGCAAGAGTGTTTATTAATTTTTCCTGAAGGAACGCGTACAGGATGGGATGGACACATTCGTTTTCATCGTGGTGCGGTGTCTATTGGTTTGCGTAGTGCTAAAATCATCACTCCTATTGTCATCAAAATGACACCACCCAATTTTAAAAAAGGACAAGCATGGTATCGCATACCTTTAAACAAACCTGTGTATCATTTAACAGTAGGCGAGGATATTGATCCAAAAATGTGGTTAGCAGAAAAACCTTTGCCTATTGCATCGCGACGACTCAATGATTATTTACAACACTATTTTAACAAAGAAAGTCAATCATGAATGATTTAAAATCTGAAATTAAAACCTTGATTATTGAAAGTTTGGGCTTGGAAGATTTGAGTCCTGCAGATATAGAAGACCATGCTCCTTTATTTGGTGATGAAGGGTTGGGCTTAGACAGCGTTGATGCATTAGAGTTAGGCTTAGCTGTTCAAAAACATTTTGGTTTTCAAATGGATAAAGACAATCAAGCATTGCGTGATAGTTTTGCTAACGTTACAAGCCTTGCAGAATTTGTGCAACAACATAAGGATAAAGCATAATGACCGAACAAGAAATTCGCCAAACACTGTTTAATGCATTAGAAAATTTGTTTGAAGTGGATATTTCTCAAATTTCAGGCAACACCAATTTATATGAAGATTTGGAAATTGATAGTATAGATGCGATTGACTTATTAGACTATATCAAACGCAATACTGGGCATAAATTACATGCCGAAGACTTTCGCAGTGTACGCACGGTAGATGATGTGGTACAAGCGGTATTAAAAAAACAAAATCAATCCCATGAATCACATTCATGAAATGGCTTTGGTCGGTAATATTGGGGATAATTAGTGTTATTTATCCCTTTTTATGGTATATCGGTCGTGAAAAAGGCTGGTTTGTCTATTTGGCTGCCACCATGTGCTTACTTTGGGGTACGCGAGCGATATTGCAACGCGATAAAATACAAAAAATCATTGCATTATGCATAGCCGTATTTTTTGCTCTCATGTGGGTTTTGCGTTTACCACAAAGCATGTACTGGTATCCTGTTTGGGTAAATGGTTTAATGTTCTTGGCTTTTGTGGGCAGTTTATTTAGTTCGCAAAGTTTGATAGAACGCTTGGCACGTTTACAAAATCCTGATTTACCGCTAAAAGGAGTGGTGTATACCCGTAAAGTTACCCAAATATGGTGTATATTTTTTATATTTAATGGCAGCATTGCTGCAGCTTTAGTGTTATTGTCTTATTACGATTGGTGGGCAATTTATACAGGAATCATTGCCTATATTTTAATGGGTTTGTTAATGAGTGGAGAATGGTGTTATCGTAAATGGATACTCAAAGTATAAAATGGATTGCGATTATTCCACATTATCGCCATATTAAAACCTTGCCACAGGTTATTGAGGCTTTGCGCCAATATCATTTACCTATATTGGTAGTAGATGATGGCTCTGGAGAGGCATATCAAGACGAACTCAAACATATTTGTCGTGAGATTTCATTGCTATGCTTACCACAAAATGGTGGCAAAGGGCATGCCATGAAACACGGTTTTCGTTATGCTACTGAACATGGCTACACTCACGCTTTGCAAATCGATGCTGATGCACAACATTCATTTGGTGATATTTCCAAATTATTACTGGCCAGTGAACAAAATCCTGATAGCATCATTTGCACCTATCCTATTTACGATGATAGTGTGCCTAAAACCCGTTTATATGGTCGCAAAATTACTAATTTTTGGAACTTTATACACACAGGATCATGGGCGATTAAAGATGGCATGTGTGGTTTTCGTGTTTACCCCCTTGCACCTACTATCGCTATCTTAAATCATGAATATTTGGGCAACCGTATGGATTTTGACAATGAAATCCTGATTCATTTCTATTGGCGCAACCTTTCCTTTGTTTGGATAGACACGCCCGTGCGCTATAGCCCCAATGGTATCTCACATTTTCATGCATGGCAGGATAATTGGCTGATTAGCAAAATGCATGCACGCTTATTTTTTCGCATGCTAAAACAACATTTACGTTTACATTCTAGCTAATATGAGTAGATTATCTATATTAAGGGAAGTTAAATGAATGCTGAACATTGGGCTCAACAACACGAACGGGGACACGCTTTATTTTTGCGCCTTACCTCGTTTTTGGTACGTTATTTGCCCATTTTCATTTTGCAAATATGCATATGGGTGGTATGCAGCTATTTTTTTATCACTTCTGCCAAGCAACGTCGTTATATTGCGCAATATCAATATCAACTCAAGCAAACCTTCCCGAACTGCCCCTTACCACGCTATTTTTCAGTCTATTTACAATTCATATCCTTTGGTCAAGCAATCGTAGATCGCTTTGCTGTGTGGCAAAATAAAATCCAATATCAGGATTTGGTGGTAGAAGATACCGATAATTTATATGATGACATTCGCCAAACTCAAGCACGAGGGCAAATTCTTATTTGTTCACATTTGGGCAACATTGAAATTTGTCGCGCCTTAGCGTCGCATCACACCCATTTTAAAATGAATGTACTGGTACACAGCCAACATGCCCAAGCATTCAACCAAGCCCTAAAAAACGCAGGGGCAAGCGATATTAATTTAATTGAAGTGAGCCAATTAAATGGTACCAAAATGTTAGAATTAGCCAATCGTTTAGATAAAGGAGAATGGCTGGCTATCGCAGCAGACAGAATCCCTATTCATGGAGAAAAAACCGTTGCAGTCCAATTTTTAGGCAAAAAAACTTATTTTCCACAAGGTGCATGGTTAATGGCTCAACTACTCAAAGCCAAAACTAATACTGTATTCGTATTAAAAGAACAAGGGCGTTATCATTTAGTTTTACGCCGTTTTTCTGATGTGCCGCCATTAAACCGCAGCCAACGAGCGGTTTTTTTAGCACAACAAGCGCAACGTTATGCAGATGAACTGGCACAACAAGCCGCACGCCATCCTTTACAATGGTTCAACTTTTATAATTTTTGGATAGATCCTGATGAACATGAATCCCGTCTTTTGCCAAGACAAAACTGAAATTATCGTCCCTTTTTTTGATGTTGACAGCTTAATGATAGTTTGGCATGGGCATTATATTAAATATTTAGAAATTGCCCGTTGTGCTTTTTTGGCAAAAATCCAACATGATTACAATGTCATGCGCCAAACAGGCTATGCTTATCCCATTGTTAAACTGGATTTAAAATACATTAAACCTGCTTCATTTGGACAAAAAATAGAAGTGCATATGGCCGTCATAGAATTTGAAAGCTGCTTTAAAGTACGCTATCGTATTATAGACCAACAAACAGGCGAATTATTAACCAAAGCCACCACCACACAAGCAGCAGTGTGTATAGAAACAGGACAAATGCAGTTTCAAACGCCTGCTGTATTTCAACAGGCTATTCGTCATTTTTCTGGAATGGAACATCATGATTAAAAAAAAGATTTTTGCCGCTTTGGCTTTGCTAATCAGTGCTTATACTTGGGCCCTATCACCTGAAGAATTAACAGCACAATTACAACAACCCAACAGCGTACAAGGTCAATTTATACAACAACGATTTTTAAAATCCCTCAAACAACCGATGCAAACCCGCGGAGAGTTTGCATTAAAAAAACAAGTGGGCCTATTTTGGCATGTACAAAAACCATTAGATGTACAATTGCGTGTACGCCCACAAGGAATCGCGCAATGGGACAAACAAAGCAAAACATGGCGCAACAGTCAACAGGGAAATCAAAACACACAAATCAAACTGTTTATGGCATTATTAAGCGGTGATATGCGTGAATTAAGCAAACATTTTGACATACAAGTATCAGGTAGTTTGACCAATTGGACGCTAAAACTTACTCCCAAAACTTTAGTCATGAAGCAAATTTTTACTGATATTCAAATCACAGGCAATCAAACCATACACCAAGTTAATTTATATGAAAAGCAAGGTGATAGAACCATCATGCAGTTTGAAAATACACAAATCAACCAAGCTTTATCCCATAACGCGCAAAATGCATTGGAATAAACCATGTGGTTAAATGATCTGATTAATAACAAAGCAACATATCATTCATTGCGCTGCCAAGTTTCTGCTCTACTCCCTTCATTAAAACCAGCTCAAACCATTGCCTTATATACACAAGATGCACAAAAATTTCTGATTGCATTGTTGGCAGCTTGGCAAGCAGGTGCAGAAATTTGGCTTTTGCCCAATCTCACTCAAGAAGCACAAGTCTGGGCTGCTCAAGCGGATTTGTGTTTATCCGACCAAGTGATATCGCATCATAATGGTATCATTTTAGACAATATCCCATCGGCCCATGCACCTATTCATTTAAATCTTTCCTCACAAGCCCGTTTGATTTTGCAAACTTCAGGCTCAAGCGGTCAAGCAAAACTAATTCAAAAAACAGCACAACAAATGTGTGATGAAGCGCAAACTATTGCACAAACGTTGCCCTCAAACTGGCGACAATGTCGTGCTTTAGCCAGCATATCTCCGCAACATTTATATGGCCTCACCTTTCGTATTTTTGTTGCTTTGCAAATGGATTGGAGTATTGAATCTGAAACTTGTGCTTTTCCTGAAGATTTTATTTGTCAAAGCAAACAAAATTGTATATGGCTAAGTAGTCCAACTTTATTATCGCATTGTGTGCTGTCTCATTCACAAAATTGGCAAAAAAATGTGTTAGGTATTATTAGTGCAGGGGGTATGTTGCCCGAACCAACACGCCAAATATTTGCACAATATGTAACAGATATTACAGATATTTATGGTAGCAGCGAAACAGGTGTCATAGCTTGGAGACGAAATCAAAATAAACATCATTTATTCAAACATGTGCAATTAACACTACAACAAGATAATTGGTCTGTGCAATCATTATGGTCAGGGGGTGAACATCAATTGGCAGATAACATTGAACACGAGCATAATACGTTGGTTATACATGGCAGAGTGGATCGGATCATTAAATTAGGCGATAAGCGTTTATCATTACATCAAATTGAAAATACACTAATACATCACCCTTATATCGCAGATGCACATTGTGTGTTTTATCAAAGACGTATTGGTGCATGGCTTGCATTAAATGAAGCGGGAATAAATTACTTTCGCCAACAAGGGCGCAAAGCAACGATTGAAAATATACGCCAATCTTTACAACCACAATTAGAACGAATTGCTTTACCACGTTATTGGCGTTTTATTGCACACCATCTGCCACGCAATATGCAAGGTAAATTACGCGCCCAGGATGTCAGCCAAGTCTTTGAAACAACTTGTCGTACGCCAATATGGCATCAAGATGCTCAAAATGGACAAGAGTATGAATTTTCTGCCGTTGTACCATTAGAATTGTGTTATTTTCCAGGGCATTTTGCCACATTCCCTTTAGTTCCTGGTGTGATAGAAGTACAATGGGTGGTGGATTTAGCCAAACAAGTGGGTTTATTGTCTAAACCCATATACCAAATAGAAAATTTGAAATACCAAAACTTTATCAGACCCAATGATACCGTACGTGTGCAGTTACGTTATGATGAAGTGAAAGCAAAAATTTACTTTTCTTTATCGGTTTTAGATCATTCCTGTGCAGTGGGTAGAATTATTATAGCAAAATAAACGTAAACCAGTCCGCTTCTCGAACTGGTTTACGTTTAAATTTATACTGTTATTCTCTATTATTACGCTTTTTAAACCACGCCCCTAGCGCAACAAATCCCACAATAACCAACTTCCAGAATTTTACCAAAGTTGCACCTATTAGAGCTAATAAACCCAGTTTTTTTGCCGCCACACCGCCGACTAATGCTGCCAAACCATATTCTGCTACTTTATCTGTGACCTCATTAAAATCACTATAACGCTGCCCTTCTTTGAAAGTAATAGCGGAAAGAATCTCTTGTGCAATAGGTTTAATCGCATCAGCGTGACTCAATGACGTGACTAAAGTCGCATCAATATAGCCATATCGCCCTAATACTGAAGTATTGTAATTAATACTGGGATCGGGATCTTGTCCACCCTTTTGATAAACATCTACTGACCAAATCAAATGGTGCATTTGCTCGTTATATTGAGGTTTTTCTATCCAACCATGCGTTTCTACTTCAGCAATGCCTTGTGAGACGCGAATTTTATTTTGTTCTTCAGTTCCCTCTTTGATATTTTTTAACAGGGCATCAGTATCCCAGTTTTTAGCCTCGTCATCTTTAATATAACCTACTGCATCATAAGTTAAATCAGCAAACCAGTTTTCTTCATTTTGAGGCAAAATCAAGCCATAACGTGCCTCTGATACACGATTACCCCAAAATTGCATTAATTTATTGGCAGCCTCTTTAGGTAAAAACATCATGCCTTTGGGTAAATTAAGCACCGCTTGTTTGCCTAATTCTATGGTAGCAGGCCCTTCTTGCGCCTGTTGCATAATGGAATCTAATAATTCCATATCTTGATTATCTATAGTACCTGAGGCTATTTCGGTTTCTGATGAAGAAATGGGAAGGTTGCTTTCTGTGTTATTGGCGTTGTTTGGTGCAGCAAATATAGGGGCAGATATACCCAATAATGCATACATCACCATTTTAGCCAACCATTTTTTCTGAATAAACATATCTAATCCTAAAAAATTAAACAAACCCAATTATTATGAGTTTGTTTAAATATTAATTATAAACTATCAATAATACGATTGAATACAACACTGGGGCGCATTGCTTGTGTTGCTTTTTGTGCATTTGGGGCGTAATAGCCACCAATATCCATCGCTTTACCTTGTATATCAAGTAGTGCTTGCACAATATGTGTTTCGTTTTGTGCCAGTTGTTTTGCAATGGGTGCAAAGATTTGCGCTAATTGTATGTCTTGGGTTTGCTCTGCTAAGGCTTTTGCCCAATACAATGCTAAATAAAAATGGCTACCTCGATTGTCTAGTTCACCCACACGCGGTTTGGGTGATTTTTCATTAAGCAAGAGCTGTTCGGTGGCAGCATCCAGCGTTTCAGCTAAAGTTTGCGCTCGAGTATTACCTGTGGTTTGAGCCAAGTGTTCTAGTGATACTGCCAATGCCAAAAACTCACCCAAGCTATCCCAACGCAAGTGGTTTTCATCAAAAAATTGTTGAGCTAATTTGGGTGCTGAGCCACCTGCACCTGTTTCAAATAAGCCACCACCATTCATTAAAGGCACAATAGACAGCATTTTGGCACTGGTACCCACTTCCAAAATCGGGAATAAATCCGTCAAATAATCACGCAACACATTGCCTGAAACAGAAATGGTATCTTTGCCTTCTTTTAAGCGTTTTAAAGTATACAAACATGCTTGCTCAGGAGCCAAAATTTGAATATCTAAACCTTGAGTATCATGATTATTGAGGTAGCGTTTTACTTTTTCAATTAAAGCTGCATCATGTGGACGAGATTCATCTAACCAAAATACAGCGGGGGTATTACTCAAACGTGCACGTTTTACTGCCAATGCAACCCAATCTTGAATGGGGGCATCTTTGGTTTGACACGCACGCCAAATATCACCTACTTCTACTTGATGTTCAGTTAAAATATTACCCCGTTCATCAATCATTTGTACGACACCATTAGCAGTCATTTCAAATGTTTTATCATGTGAACCATATTCTTCGGCTTTTTGCGCCATCAAACCCACATTGGGTACCGTACCCATAGTACGTGGATCAAACGCACCATGTTCACGACAAAAATCAATGGTCGCTTGATAAATACCTGCATAGCTACTATCAGGAATCACGGCTTTAGTATCACGTAAATCACCGTTTTTATCCCACATTTTACCTGAATTGCGAATCATGGCAGGCATAGAAGCATCAACAATTACATCGCTTGGAACATGTAAATTGGTGATTCCTTTACTACTGTCAACCATGGCAACATCAGGCGCATTAGCTAAGGCGTGGTCTATGGTTTGTTGTACTGCTTGGCGCGTGTTATCGTCTAATTTGTCTAACGCTACCAATAATGCACCCAAGCCATTATTTGGATTAACCCCTATTTGTGCTAATTGTGTACCATATTGTTCAAACACAGGCGCAATAAATTCTCGCAAGGCGTATCCAAAAATGATCGGATCGGATACTTTCATCATGGTTGCTTTTAAATGCAAAGAAAACAATAAATTATGCGCTTTAGCATCAGCAATTTGAGTACGTAAAAAGGTTTGCAAAGCACGGCGACTCATTACGGTAGCATCAACAATTTCTCCAGCTTTGAGTTTTAATGGTGTGCGCAAAGGAGTCTGTTTGCCCAATTTGTCAGTAAAGATAATATTCACCGTTGTATCATGAGGAATCACCACACTTTGTTCATTATGAAAAAAATCGCCTTCACTCATCGTAGCCACATGGGTTTGACTTTCTTTTGACCATTCCCCCATTTTGTGAGGGAATTTTTTGGCGAAATTTTTTACGGCTTTGGGCGCACGACGATCAGAATTACCTTCGCGCAACACGGGATTAACAGCACTACCTTTTACACGATCATAACGCTCACGAATAGCGCGTTCTTCATCTGTTTTGGGATCAGTAGGATAATCGGGTAAGGCATAACCTTTTGATTGTAATTCTGCAATGGCAGCCAATAATTGTGGCACAGATGCGCTAATATTAGGTAATTTAATCACATTGGCACTAGGTTCAGTAACCTTTTGACCTAACAGAGCTAATGCATCAGGAACCCGTTGTGACTCAGGCAATATATCAGAAAAAGTTGCCAAAATACGCCCTGACAAAGAAATGTCTGCCACATCTATATCAATATTGGCTTGGCGTGTAAATGCACGAATAATAGGCAATAAAGAATACGTTGCCAGTGCAGGTGATTCATCGGTATGAGTATAAATAATGGTATTTTGACTCATAAAAACTCCCTTAAATATATTGTTCTTCTAACAGATTGTTACCATTTATGCTTTATGGCAACGCGAGAATTATAACGCAAACTTGCGTTTATTAGCATAATTTTACCAACAATATCTGTTCAAATCACTTCAAACCTTTGTGCAACGTGCATCATATTGACACTGAATACTGGCCCACCATAGCATAGGCAAAATCACGGCATTACTGATAAGCAAGGCCAAAGGCACTCTTTGTATGTCATCGTGCATTAGAATCCATAATACCCCTATATACACCATTGTAGAACATACAGAAATCCAAGCAATCCATTTATTCTTACCATAATAAAACAATAAATTAACCAGTAAATAATAAGGAATGGTCAAACCCAAACCTAATAAAAAATAGACGGTTAATATTTTCACACCCTGATAATCACGTCCTAAGAACCACAAAAACACGCTCTCAGGCACACAGTAAGCCAGCAGGGCAAAAATAGGACTAATGAGCATGCCATACACCGCAAAACGGCGAATTTGACTGATGCTAAGTTTATTTTGTTTCATTGCTTGGTAATAATAAGGTACAGTGGCTTTATTTATTGCCATTAACATCACGGCTAATACACTGGCAATTTGATAAGCGGCGGCATATAACCCTAATTGTTGACTGGAATAATTTTGATAAATCAAAATCCTATCCAATTGCCCTTTAATAAATCCGCTGGCATGATGCAAAATCAGTGGCAGGCCAAATGCAAAAATATATTGCCAAGCCAAATATAGGCGTTGTCGCGAAGCACGATAAGTCAACACTTCACGGTGTGACAGAATGTAAGCAATCATTAAAACGCTTGCATTGCCTATTATTAATGCAACAAACCGCCATATAATCGGTGAATGATGGGTGATTTCTAACAATAAAACCGTTAAGATACTGGTTAATATGCCACTGGCAACTTGAATGATCACATAGGGAACAGCATGTTTTTGACACTGACGCAATGCTAATTGTACACTCAAAAAACTTTGAGTTGCGGCAGCACCTGCCACTGAGGCCAAAATGAGCGAATGTGTCCACCATGCCCAACACAATACCAATAGAAGATTTATCATCGTATAAACGTAACCCATATGCACAACGCTCATCAGGTTACGTTTTCCATAGACATACACATAACGTGTTAATGCGCCATCCTGGCTTAAACCAAATACCAGCACCAAGAGCGCAAATATAGTTTGATAAAATGAGAGTTCACCAAAAACCGCAACGCCTAAAGTTCGACTCAAATAAGGTAACAATAAAAAAGGTAAGGCTTTAGCAAACAATTCACCTATGATATAGGTGAAACCATCATTGATGATTTTCATGGATATTTATAGATTATTTAACTTACCCATCGTTTAAAAATTAAAGAAGTATTGATGCCCCCAAAAGCAAAGTTATTATTCATCACATATTCAGTCTCTATTATGCGTGGCTCATGACGAATATAATCCACTTCACCACAACGAGGATCTATATGATCTAAGTTAAGCGTGGGGGCAAACCAGTTAGATCGCATCATGTCTATGGCAAACCAGCTTTCTAATGCACCACATGCACCCAAAGTGTGTCCCAAATAACTTTTTTGTGAACTCAAGGGCACGCATCCAAACACTTCTGCAGTGGCTTGTGTTTCAGCAATATCACCTTGTTCTGTGGCTGTGCCATGTCCACTAACATAACCTATGGCTGATGCGGGTAAATTGGCATCTTCCAAAGCCAGCTGCATACAATAGCGCATGGTCTCACGTTCTGGGCGTGTAATATGTGTTCCATCAGAATTAGCACCATAGCCAACAATTTCAGCAATAATTGTGGCATTACGATCTAAAGCATGTTGCAATTCTTCTAACACAAAAAAACATGCCCCTTCACCAATAACTAAACCATCTCTGTCTCGATCATAAGGACGTGGCGTGGTTTGAGGTTGATCATTACGATGACTGGCTGCGTATAAACTATCAAAAACAAAGACTTCAGATGGGCATAATTCTTCTGCTCCGCCAGCCAACATCATGGGAATTTTACCGTATTTAATGGCTTCATAAGCATAGCCTATGCCTTGACTGCCTGATGTACACGCACTAGAAGTGGGAATAACACGCCCTGTTAAACCAAAAAAAATTGCAATATTGGCTGCAACTGTATGTGGCATCATGCGTACATAAGTATTGGCATTAAATTTATTGGGTAAATGTGATAAAAGTAAGCCTACATCTAAAATATCTGCGGTACTGCCTGTAGATGAACCCGCTGCCACACCCATTTTGCCATTTTTAATTAAATCACTGCCAAGTAAACCCGCATTGCATAAAGCCTGCTCAGCTGCATCAGTAGCATATTGCGCAACCCTTCCCATGCTACGCAACTGTTTGCGTGTCCAATGCGGTGGGGGGGCATAATCTGGAATGGGTGCCGCTAAATAAGCTTCTAATTCATCATAGGATTCATAAGCTGGCATATAACGTACGGCATTTTTTTGTTGCGCAAAAGCTTGTTGAACCCTTTCCCAATCTCGCCCAAAAGCAGAAACCGCTCCTATTGCGGTAATAACAACACGTTTAGTTTGCATAGATAATCTCATTAGTTTTTAATAATGATACTGTTGAAAGTGCATTGATTATATGGTTTTACTCACTCAAATACACTGCCTTATCTTGTGTATCTCGTGGCAAAACTAAGTTTAATACCACAGCAGTAATGCCCCCTGCTGCAATAGGATTGCGAAAGACTTCGGGTAACAATTTGAATACTTCCGGTTCAAATGCAACACCTAAACCCACTCCCACCGCAGTAGCTGCAATGACCGCTTCACGACGGTTAATTCCATGAGTCATGATAATACGCACACCAGCAATCGCAATTAATCCAAACATTAACACCATTGCTCCTCCCAACACAGGGCTAGGAATAGTGGTAAAGATGCGTCCAACAATCGGAAACAATCCAGCCAACACTAAAATCACGGCAATAAATTTGCCAATATGACGTGAAGCGACCCCTGTCATTTGAATCACACCGTTGTTTTGTGCAAAGGTTGTGAGTGGCAAAGAACCTAAAGCAGTAGCAATAACCGATACTAAGCCATCTGCCAACACCCCTCCACGCAAACGCTGTTGAAATTCATCACCCTCATAATCCTGTCCAGAAACCATAGCAGTAGCAGTCAAATCACCCACCGCTTCAAATACACTTAAAACATAAATCGTCCCTGCAACCAAAAAAGCAGAAAAATCAAAGTTAAAACCATATTTAAACGGAATGGGGATGGTAAAAACAGGTGTATTATTTAATACAGAAAAATCAACTATCCCCATGCTTAACGCCACTACATATCCTGCCACTAAACCTACAGCTATCCCACTCATACGCAAAAAAGGGTTGCGCATACAATTGAACAGTAACACAATCAATAACACAAAACCGGCTAATCCGATATTTTGTATGCTACCAAATGCATCCGTGCCTTTTGCACCAAATCCTCCACCAAAATCAGTAATCCCAATATCAATCAAACTTAACCCAATCAGCAACACCACCACCCCACTGACTGTTGGAGTAATCACACGGCGCAAATACGGCAAAGCCCACGCTGAAGCACATACCAAAAATGCTCCAAAAAATGATACTCCCAATAATGTAGATAACATCTTATGCTCATCGATACCACTTTCTCTCATAGAAAGACCCAAAGCAATCATTACGCCCACAAATGAAAAGTTGACTGACTGAATTGACAACAAACCTGAACCTACCTTGCCAAAGCGATTCACTTGTAAAAATGTGCCAATTCCCGATGCCACCATTGCCATAGACACTAAATATGCTGTAGTTTCTGTGGGCAGCTTAAGTGCATTACCCACAATTAAAGCAGGCGTAACCATGGGTACAAAAATCGCCAGTAAATGCGTAATCGCACTAACCAGCGAATTAAAAAATGGGGGCTTATCTTCTAAACGATAAACCAAATCGCTTTCTGCAGTTTGTTGTAATTGCGCATCTGACATACTGAATTCTCATCCACAAGTTAAAAAATGGCGCAAATTGTAGCATAGATTGCTTATCCTTTCTGCTTCTATTCAGGTTACAATTAAGCATAAATTAGAATGGATTATGGTATGAATATCACAGTTTTAGCGGTGGGGACAAAAATGCCTTGTTGGGTTGATGATGCGGTACAAGAATACGCCAAACGTTTTGGGCGTGATGTACAATATCAACTCAAAGAAATCAAACCTGAAAAACGCGGTTCGGGTGTTAATGCAACTCAAGGTATGTTGGCCGAAGAAAAACGTATTTTAGATGCACTGCCCCAAAATGCATTCTTAGTTGTATTAGATGAGCGTGGCAAAGCGCCCACTTCCAAAGAATTGGCAGGTTACTTACAACAATGGCAACACAATGGCGAAAACGTTTATTTTGTGATTGGTGGGGCAGACGGCATGACCGATACTTTAAAACAACACGCCCAATTACAATTGCGTCTGTCCAACCTCACCTTACCCCATGGTATGGTGCGCGTATTGTTAACCGAACAACTTTACCGCGCTGTATCCATTTTGCACAATCACCCCTATCACCGAGAATAAATTATGGAAATTAAAGATAAAATCATTGCACAATGTCGCAAGCATTCGGTGCAAATTACGCCCCTGCGAAAACAAGTATTGGAAATTGTATTGCAATTAGATGGGGTCATTAAAGCCTATACCGTATTAGCACAAATGCAACGTAACAGCACATCGGTGGTTGCACCGCCCACTGCCTATCGTGCCTTAGATTTTTGGGTTGAACAAGGCATTTTGCACAAAATCCCAGCAGTCAACGGCTATATTTTATGCAGCCACGCACGACATGATTGCGGTGAAGAACATTGTCACCACAACGAACATAACAGCAGTTTTATTTTGGTTTGCACACAATGCGGCACTATCGATGAGCAAAGCTTGCATGAACAATGGGTATCATTGCAACATGCCGTCAAACAATCTGGTTTTGTTATCAACGAAGAACACGTGGTTTTGGAAGGGATATGTGCAAAATGCAGCCAGAAATAAGCTTTATTGTTCCCATCTATAACACGGCAAAATATCTGCCATCTTGTATAGAGAGTTTGCTCGCCGTACCTGTTAATAAAGAAATTATTTTAATTGATGATGGATCAAACGATTATAGCTTTATATTGACACGCGATTATCAACAAAAACACAATGAAATTATACTGATTAGTCAAACCAACCAAGGTGTCTCTGTAGCGCGTAATCGTGGTTTAGCCATAGCAAAGGGGCGTTATGTTCAATTGATTGATAGTGATGATCTGGTGTGCAATCAACACCTGTACCCCCAATTATTAGATATTGCCCAACAACAAGCCATAGATTTTATGCCCATGATGTTTATGACACAAAATGCTGGGCATAAAACCCATTGTCCAAGTACCACACTAAATTATATGGCAACAGGGAGTTGGGGCAGTGGTTTAGTCTGCAATGGTTTAGAGTATTTTTTTGCACGTTTAAATCCAAAATGGTATCCTGTAATTTGGAATAGTCTGATTCGCACCGAATTCTTACGCCAACATCATATTACCTTTGATGAATCGCTCTCTTATGGCGAAGACGGCATATTTTTGTATCAAATACTGAGTGCACATGAAAATATACGCGTATTGGACAGCAAAGTGTTGGTGAATATTCATCGCATTCACGCTGATAGTACCAGCAATACCGATACAGATGAGAATATTTTTAAACAGTCATTGGGTAATTGCCAAGCAGCACAACGTTTTCTCCAACTTGCGGCTCAATGGCAACACCACCCCCAACCCAACACATTTAGCCAAACTTGCATGAGTCATGCAGTGAATGCTGCATGCATAACGCTACTATACAACTATAAGCGTAGTTATCATTTAATCACCGACAAAACCAAACGCGAAACAATCCGTTCTTTTTATCCTGAGCCCATCGTGAATATGCTCAAACAAATGACAAACGAACATATAGAATTATAGAAACAGAAAATATCATGACGTTAACTGTACAATGTCCCACCTGCCATACAGATGTAGTGTGGATTTCAGAAAATCGCCACCGCCCATTTTGTAGCCAACGTTGCAAAATGATTGATTTGGGGCAATGGGCAGATGAAAGCTATCGTAGCACCGTTGCACCCAGCACAATGGAGTATGACCATGACTTATCTTATCAGTGTGAATGATGCAGGCGTAGATGAAGCAGGTCGTGGTTGTTTGGTGGGAAGCGTTTTTGCCGCTGCAGTCATCTTGCC
>CAKARD010000003.1 GCA_916720425.1 uncultured Kingella sp.
ACCGCCGACATTCTGCTTGTAAGGCAGACGCTCTACCAACTGAGCTAATCACCCTGTAATTTTTTAATTGCGTTACGAAAGTTAAATTAGACCATATCTATGACTTGAGTGCAAGTGATTTTTATAAATAAATTTAGTTTATTTGATAAATATATATTTTTAAATTATATTTTTTAGTTAATAGGATATTTTATTTTAACTTACTGTAAGTTTGTGCCATTTTTATGTAATTTATGTAAATAATTTTATATTTTATATTTTTATTTTCAATGTGTTATAAAGTAATGTTGTTATGGAGATGGCTTGGTTTAAATGCTTAAATCCTTTATGATTCGCTATTTTTTATTATAAGTGTGTGATATGAAAACGATGGTAAAAATAATCGTGGCGCTATTGGTGGTGGGAGGCTTAGTTTGGGGTGGTTATCAGTATATGCAACCTAAACATGAAGTCTCTTATATTACTGAAGTGGTTAAACGTGGTAAAGTGAGCCAAACAGTATCAGCAACGGGTGAGATTTCTGCTACCAATTTGGTTGATGTTGGTGCACAAGTGTCAGGTCAAATTAAAAAAATGCATGTGAAAATTGGTGATACGGTACAAGCAGGTGATTTAATTGCAGAAATTGATAATGTTACCCAAACTAATGAAGTTAATACTAAAAGAGCGCAATTAGAAACATATCGGGCGCAATTAGAATCGGCGCAAGTGGCGTTAAAAATTGCTGAACGTAAATATAAACGTTATAAATCCTTGGTAGATCTTGATGCGGTTTCTAAGGAAGAATTCGAAACCACAGAGGATTCTTTGGCAACCAATCGTGCAAAAATCAAAGAACTCCAGTCATCTATCAAGCAAATGCAAATTGCGATTAATACGGCTGAAAAAGATTTGGGCTACACACGTATTACTGCGCCCTCTTCTGGGACAGTGGTATCGTTGGTGGTGGAACAAGGGCAAACAGTCAATTCCAGTCAAACTGCACCCACTATTGTTCAGATTGCTGATTTAAGTAATATGACCAATAAAATGCAAATTGCTGAAGGTGATGCAACAAAGGTAAAAGCAGGACAAACAGTAAATTTTACCATTTTGTCTGAACCTGATTCTCCCATTACCACTAAGCTAGATAGTATCGATCCTGGCTTAACAACCATGTCGCAAGGCTCATATAGTCGTTCTACGGATACGACTTCCAGTGCAATTTATTATTATGCGCGGGCTAATGTACCTAATGAAGATAGAAAACTTGCTATTGGCATGACCACACAAAATACCATTGAAATTGCCAGTTCGGATAATGTATTAATTGTTCCGACTGTGGCGATTAAATCGCGTGATGGTAAAAAATTTGTACGTGTGTTAAGTACAGATAAGCGACCTAGTGATCGTGAAGTACAAACAGGTTTGCGTGATAGTATGAATACCGAAATTCAATCAGGCTTACAAGAAGGCGAACAGGTGATTATGTCTGAAATGGCTGATGATGAGAAAAATAGCCAAATGCGACGCATGGGTGGTCCACCAATGTAAAGGATATGTGGTGTCATCTTTTAATTACTAGGGGACTGGTTATGTCATTAATTGAATGTAAAAATATTAATCGCTATTTTGGTGAAGGTGAAAACCGTGTTCATGTATTGAAAAATATTAATTTAAGCGTTAAAAAAGGGGATTTTGTTGCCATTATTGGGCAATCGGGTTCGGGAAAATCTACGCTCATGAATATTTTAGGCCTACTGGATACGCCTTCATCTGGAACTTACACTATTGCTGGAACGGAAACTTCGCGTATGTCACCCGATCAATTGGCAGCCATGCGCCGCAAACGGTTTGGTTTTATTTTTCAGCGTTATAATTTATTGGGTTCTTTATCGGCGCGAGATAATGTGGCGTTACCTTCGGTTTATGCAGGTATAGATTATCAACAACGTAGTCGACGTGCTAATCAGTTGTTGGAGAAATTGGGTTTGAAAGGAAAAGAACAGAACAAACCCAGTGAACTATCGGGTGGGCAACAACAACGTGTGTCTATTGCACGAGCGCTGATGAATGGAGGGGAGATTATTTTTGCTGACGAACCCACTGGCGCACTAGACTCAGGCAGTGGCGAAAATGTGATGGAAATCATTCATCAGCTTTATGCTGATGGACACACCATTATTATGGTTACTCATGATCCTAAAATTGCCGCACAAGCCAATCGTGTGATTGAAATTAAAGATGGTCAGATTATTTCTGACAAAAGCAAAATTACAGATCTTTCGCCCAGTGATGTACAAAGTATACAAGAAAAACATGGTTTGACCTTTTATAAAGATCAGTTTAGTGAAGCGTGTTCTATGTCGGTGCAAGCGATTGTGGCGCATAAAATGCGATCTCTATTGACGATGTTGGGGATTATTATTGGGATTGCTGCTGTGGTTTCAGTGGTGGCTTTGGGTAAAGGTTCACAAGAAAAAATTTTAAAAGACATTTCTGCTATGGGAACAAATACGATTAGTGTTTTTCCAGGAAAAGGTTTTGGTGATAGACGTTCTAGCCGAATTAAGACTTTGACCGTTGCAGATAGTCAAGCTATTGCTAATTTAAACTATGTGCAAAGCACCACACCCATGAGTCAAAGTAGTGGTACGTTAACTTATCGTAATACCGATTTAACGGCTTCGCTTTATGGTGTGGGTGATCAATATTTTGACGTACGTGGTTTGAAATTGGATGAAGGTCGTTTATTTAATGCAGATGAAGTTAAAGAAAATGCTCAAGTGGTTCTGATAGATCAAAATACACTTAAAAAACTGTTTGGTGTAGGTGTCAATCCTTTAGGTAAAACGATTTTGTTTAAAAAACGCCCCTTGACTATTATTGGAACGATTAAAGATGATGACAATTCTTTTGGTTCTTCTGATAGTTTAATGTTGTGGACACCTTATACTACATTGATGAATCAAATCAGTGGAGATAAGTATATTAGTAATATTACTATAAAAATCAAAGATGATGTGGATTCACAAACGGCCGAAAAGGGGATAACAGCATTATTAGTAGCGCGACATGGTACGGAAGATTTTTTTACGCGTAATAGTGATAGCATTAAACAAACTATAGAATCTACCACTGATACAATGACGATGTTGATTTCATGTATTGCCTTGATTTCTTTGATTGTGGGGGGGATTGGTGTGATGAATATTATGCTGGTATCAGTAACTGAACGCACCAAAGAAATTGGTGTGCGTATGGCAATTGGTGCGCGGCAAAGTAATATTTTGCAACAATTTTTGATTGAAGCAATTTTACTTTGTTTGATTGGAGGGTTGTCGGGTGTATTAATTTCGTTTGCTTTAGGAGCGGTATTTAACTATTTTGTAACTGATTTTGCGATGTCGTTTTCTACTGCATCAATTATAGGGGCAGTGGTATGTTCTACGGCAATTGGTGTGATTTTTGGTTATATGCCTGCTAAAAATGCATCTAAACTTAATCCTATTGATGCTTTGGCACGAGACTAGGGCTTGGTTATCTATAAAAAATGGTTACCTTTTGGTAACCATTTTTGTATCTGAAAAGCGTTAGAATGAATGCGCTAGGGCTAATTTAATCCATTCGGTCAGTTGTGCGGGGTAAATGCCCCATAAAAGTAATAGTAAGGCATTGATAGACAATGTAACTTTTACCCATGTGCTAGGATTAAGTGGTGTGTGATCTTCAGCATTTTCAAAATACATGATGCGAACAACACGCAAATAATAAAATGCACCAATCAAAGACATGACTACTGCAAATACGGCTAATGCGGTGGCCCATGCATAAGGTGCATTGATTAAGGCGGATAATACAGCAAATTTGGCATAAAAGCCCATTAACGGTGGAATTCCTGCCATGCTAAATAATACCAGTAACATAATCATTGCATACCAAGCATTACGTTGGTTTAAGCCAGCCAAATCTTGGATACGTTTACATTCTTTATCATGACGACTTAATAGCATTAAGATGCCAAAACCTGCTAGGCTCATAATAATATAGGCAACAGCATAAAATAGCGCGGCTTGCAAACCTATAATACTGCCTAAAAATGCTAGCAAAATAAAACCCATATGCGATATAGTGGAAAAGGCAAACATGCGTTTTATATTACTTTGCATGATGGCTGCAAGATTACCCACCAATAAAGATAATGCACCCAAAACAGCGAACATTAATTGCCAATCACCTTTTTGCAATACTAAACCACTGACTAATATGCGAAAAGTAAATACGGTTGCTGCAATCTTTGGCATAGAGCCTATAAAGGCGGTAACCGAAGTGGGTGAACCTTGATACACATCTGGTACCCACATATGAAAGGGTACTGCACCAAACTTAAATGCTACTGCAGCCACAATAAATAATGTGCCTAATTTGAGCAGCCAGCCATTAACTTGCCCTATTTCGGTAGCTTGGGCAATAGTGGCAAAGTTTAAGCTGCCTGTTGCGCCATATACCATAGAAATACCATATAACAATAAACCTGATGCCAGTGCCCCTAATACGAAATATTTGAGTGCGGCTTCTGCTGCACGTGCGCTGTCGCGTTGTAAGGCAATCATGGCGTACAGTGATAAGGAGAGTAATTCTAGACCAATATAGGCAGTTAAGAAGTGTCCTGCACTTATCATTATACTCATACCTAAATTGGCAAACATTGCTAGTGTGTAATATTCACCTTTAAATATATTGCGTGCTTGATTATAGGGTTTAGCGTATATAAACAATGTGGCTGTACCAAAATAAATCACTATTTTGGCAAATTGAGACATGCCATCTGAAATATAAAATCCATTAAATGCAATCACTGCATCAGATGACCATACGGCCCATTGTCCAAATATCGCAGAGAACATCGCTACCACGCTTAAATAATGCGTGATATAACGGTCTTCATCTTTTATCCACAAATCCGCCAACAATATGCCAAATAGTGCAATCAACAGCACAATTTCAGGCATGGCAACACTTAAATTTAAATTATTCAAATCCATAACCCACCTCAAATTTTGCTTTGTGCAATTTGCACCATCAAATCATTGGCTGCTTGGTGTACCACTGCAATAAATGGTTCAGGCAGCAAACCCATACCCAAAACTGCAATCGCCAAAATCGCCAAAATTGCAAATTCACGACAATTGATATCTTTTAATTCACGCACAGCAGGATTGGTTATCTCACCAAAAATCGTGCGTTTATACATCCATAAAGTATAAGATGCGCCCAAAATCAAGGTAATCGCCGCCAATGCACCCACCCACAAATTGTAATGAGTCGCACCCATAATCACCATAAATTCACCTACAAACCCAGATGTTGCAGGCAGCCCAGCATTTGCCATCGCAAACAGCATTGCAAAGGCTGCAAATTTTGGCATTACATTTACCACACCACCATAATCCGCAATATTTCGCGTATGCAAACGGTCATACATCACACCGATACACATAAACATTGCAGCAGACACAAAACCATGCGAAATCATCTGCATGATAGCCCCCTTAAACGCCCAAGGCTCAGGTTGGTTGTTGTGCATAAATAAGAAAAAACCCAAGGTTACAAAACCCATATGGCTAATAGACGAATACGCCACCAATTTTTTCATATCGGTTTGTACCAATGCCACCAAACCAATATAAATCACCGCAATCAAACTTAATACAATCATCACGGGCGCAAAATAACGAGCGGCATCGGGAACAATAGGCAAAATAAAACGCAAGAAACCATATGCACCCACTTTTAATGTAATCGCTGCCAATACCATAGAACCACCAGTCGGTGCTTCAACGTGGGCATCAGGCAGCCAAGTATGCACGGGGAACATGGGCACTTTCACGGCAAATGACATAAAGAAGGCAATAAATAAAAGTTGTTGCACGCCCAAAGGGATAGATTTGATGTTTTGCAAATCAGTAATTATGAAGCTTCCGCCTGCTTGATGTGCTAAATAAATCAACGCAATTAACATCAACAATGAACCCATTAACGTATATAGGAACAATTTGATAGATGCATACATACGGCGTGGTCCACCCCACATACCAATGATTAGATATAAGGGAATGAGCATGCCTTCAAAGAAGGTATAAAACAAGATGGCATCTTGTGCGGCAAATGCACCGTTGATCAAGCCAGACATAATCAAAAATGCTGCCATATATTGCGCAGGGCGTTTTTGAATAACTTGCCAGCCTGCCATAATCACCATTAAAGTGATAAAAGAATTTAGAATGATGAATAATACAGAAATACCGTCTACGCCTAGAGCATAATGTAAATTGAGTATCGGTATCCATTCGTGCCATTCGGTAAACTGATAACCACTATTGAATCGGTCAAAGTGGGTAAACAGTGGTAGGGTAACCAAAAAGCTGGTTAATCCGCCTACCCATGCTACGATTCGTGCTAAGGGTGCTTTGTCATCAGAACCCGTTGCCAGTACCATGATGCCTGCCAATATTGGCAGCCAAATGGCCAAGCTGAGTAAATTATTGAAAAACATAGTTATAGCCTGTGTTCTTTATCTATAAAAATTGGGTTATTTAGCGTTTTTATACGCTGTTTGCGGTTTCTACCACCAAAATTCGTGCTTCTCCATTTGGATGGGCTACATGTTCTGTGCCAACATTCGCATAAAAAATATCACCTTCATGCAGTAAAGCTTGGTATTCTGTACCATTAAGTTTGTAATACATGATGACTTCTCCATCTAATACCACAAATACTTCTTCGCCATCATTAATATGCCAATGATAGGGCTGATTTGTCCAATGTAAGCGCACACTGATGCCTTTCATTTGGGCAATGTCTAACGCACCCCAAGCACGCGCAGCAGTAAAATTTTTACTGTGAATGATGTTCATGATGTTATTTTGTTCTATTTATTACTTAAACCATAAACCCCAGAAAAACGCCACAATCATCACCAGAACACCCAACACCATCACTGTAGCATAAGTATAGATGAATCCCGTTTGTGCTTTTCGAATTTGCCCTGCTACAGCGTGAATGATTTTTGCCGAACCGTTCACGATGCCATTGTCAATAATCATGATATCGCCAATCTTCCAGAAAAACTCGCCCAGTTTGCGACTGCCTTTGGCAAACACATTGAAATACAGTGTGTCCAAATAATATTTGTTATCCAACAGCGTATAAATCGGTTTGCAGGCTGCCTGAATTTTCGCAGGCACAGATGGTGCTTTCACGTACAAGAACCACGCCACAACCACGCCAGCAATTGCCAAATACAATACAGGCGAAGTTAAACTATGTGTAACCATGCCAAACACGCCGTGAAATTCTTCTGCCATTTTGGTCATAACAGGGTGGATGTCGTGGTTAACATAAATCACGTCTTTAAAGAAATCACCGTACAACAAAGGCTTAATGGTTGACGCACCAATAATGAGCGATGGAATTGCCAATAAAACTAATGGCAACGTAACCACCCAAGGGCTTTCGTGCGGATTGTCATTAGGCGACAAACCGTGATGATGCGCATCATCGTGTCCGTGTTCGGCGTGATGTTCGCGCCAACGCTCCTTGCCATGAAACACGATAAAGTATTGACGGAACGCATAAAATGCCGTAACAAACACACTCGCTAACACGGCAAAATATGCAAAGCCGCTACCTGTTAAATTACTCGCATGTACTGCTTCAATAATAGAATCTTTGGAATAAAAACCCGAAAATAACGGCGTACCAATCAGCGATAAATTACCAATCAACATGGTTGCCCAAGTAATCGGCATATATTTACGCAAATTACCCATGTTGCGCATATCTTGGTCATGGTGCATACCGATAATCACCGAACCTGCCGCCAAGAATAACAAGGCTTTGAAAAACGCGTGTGTCATTACATGAAACATCGCAATAGAATAAGCTGATATGCCCAGCGCAACCGTCATATAACCCAATTGCGACAATGTGGAATAGGCAATCACGCGTTTGATATCGTTTTGAATCGTGCCTAAAAAACCCATAAACAAGGCTGTAATCGCGCCAATAATCATGATAACCGACAGGGCAGTTGTACTCATTTCATACATAGGCGACATACGCGACACCATAAATAAACCAGCCGTTACCATGGTCGCTGCGTGAATCAATGCAGAAATCGGCGTTGGGCCTTCCATAGAATCAGGCAGCCAAACATGCAACGGAAATTGCGCGGATTTACCCATCGCACCGACAAACAACAATAAACACGTCACTGTGATTAAATCCGTTCCCAAAAATTTCATGCCTTCTACATTGGGTAAATACGCAAACACATCTTGATAACGCAAGCTACCGCCAAAATACGCCAACACCAAACCAATACCCAGCACAAACCCAAAGTCGCCTACACGGTTCACCAAAAAGGCTTTTAAGTTAGCAAAAATTGCGCTATCACGTTTGAAATAGAAACCAATCAGTAAATAGGAAACCAAGCCCACCGCTTCCCAACCAAAAAATAGTTGAATGAAGTTATTGGACATAATCAGCATTAACATACTGAATGTGAACAGAGAAATGTAGCTGAAAAAGCGTTGATAACCCACTTCTTCATCGTGCATATAACCGATGGTGTAGATGTGTACCATCAGCGACACGGACGTTACCACCACCATCATCATGGCGGTTAAGCTGTCCACGAGAAAGCCGACCGAAAAGTCCACACCACCCATGGTAAGCCATGTGTACACGTTTTCGTCAAACTTGGCGCGGCTGCTCGTAGCAAAGCCGTACAGCACATACGCCGACAACAACGCGGAAATCGCCACGCCCGAAATGGTGGCACAATGTGCGCCGCGTCTGCCAATTTGGTTGCCAAACAAGCCCGCCAGTAAGCAGCCCACCAAAGGAGTGAGTGCAATGATTAAATATAAAGTCATATCGTTCATTTAAGTGAACCTTTTAATTTAAAAAAACGTTTTTCAGGCTGCCTGAAATTGCCAATTATCACCGTGATAGCATCAACTTTATTAAAATTTTTAATTTTTCTTTACTAATTTCATTCGCCGCAATTTCAACAGCAATATCTTCCATACTGATTGCAAATTTTTCCACTCTCTCAAATGGATAACCATTTATCAGTAAAAATTGAACACCAGCCATAATAGACGTTCGTTTATTGCCATCATTAAAAGCATGCATTTTGTTAATAGAAAAAATCTGGATAATATTCATCATTTTGCATATGCGATAAAATACTATCTAAAATTGCAACATCACGCATACCTACCAAACCACCTGAAACACTAATCACTCTATTATGTAATTTGATTAAATCTGCTTGTGTTAAATAATTCATCTATCACGTAACCTAATCAGCATAGAACGTACATCATCTTGTTGTAATAATTTATCCATTTGCTCATTAATATAAATACGCAAATCATCTAACTTATCTACAGAAATAGATGGATATTCAATCGGTATACCTAATAATTGCACCAACTCTTGCAAAATAGGTACATCTAAATGTTTAATTTCGTCTAATGAAGTACGATTAAACCAATCATTCAAGGCTGCTGCTTCCGCACCACTCCAATTATCTGAATGAATTTTGTGCAAAACGTCTTTTGTTGCCCATGGTTTCATAACTCAACCTTTCAACGAATTCAAATCCGCCACATTAATTGTTTGTCGGTTACGGTATACCAGCACCATAATTGCCAAGCCAATCGCACTTTCTGCCGCTGCTACCGTCAGCACGAAAAACACGAAAATTTGCCCAGCAGTGTCGCCCAAATACTGCGAAAACGCGATGAAGTTAAAATTCACCGCCAACAACATCAATTCAATAGACATCAGCAACACCAGCACGTTTTTGCGATTCATGTAAATGCCCATCGCACTGATGCCAAACAACATCGCTGCCAATACTAAATAATGTGTTATCGTAATCATGCTTTGCTCTCTTCCATATTTTCAGGCTGCGTTTGGGGTACTTGCACCACGCTTTCCATTTTTACCAAGCGCATACGACCTTCGGCAGCATTGACTTTGACTTGGTCAGCAGGGTCAATGTATTTTGGATTGGTTGATTTGCGATGAACAAGCGCAATTGCGGCAACCATACCTAATACTAATAATACAGCAGCCAGTTCAAATGGCAATAAATAGGTGGTATAGATTTGCGTACCTAAATCACGCACATTGCTGTAATCTGCTGGTACATCTTGCATTAGCCCAAATTGATTCAGTGCGGTTTCGGGAGCAATAAAAATTGCAATTAGCAAGACGGCCATTAATACGCCAACTATCATGGCTGCAGGCGCGTTTCGCCAAAAACCTTTGCGCATTTCCTCTATGTCAATATTGAGCATCATCACGACAAATAGGAACAGTACCATGACTGCACCTACGTATACTACAACCAATGTAATACCTAAAAATTCGACTTGCATCAATAACCACATCATGGCAGAGGCGCAAAACGTTAAAACTAAATGCAAGGCAGCATGAACTGGATTTTTAGCAGTAACGGTACGCAACGCACCATATAAAATGGTAGCAGCAAAGCAATAAAATAAAACCAAAGAAAAAGTCATGATCCAGCTCCATTAACGATAAGGGGCATCGGCGGCTTTACAAGCAGCAATTTGAGTTTCATATTTATCACCAATGGCTAATAAAATTGGTTTGGTCATATGTAAATCACCCTTTTTTTCACCGTGATATTCAAAAATTTGTGTTTCGACAATCGCATCAACAGGGCAAGCCTCTTCACAAAATCCGCAGAAAATACATTTTGTTAAGTCAATATCGTAGCGCGTGGTGCGACGTGTGCCATCGTCACGTTCTTCACTTTCAATGTTAATGGCCATAGCAGGACACACAGCCTCGCATAACTTGCATGCGATACAACGTTCTTCACCATTGGGATAGCGGCGTTGTGCATGTAAGCCACGAAAACGAACGGATTGTGGTGTTTTTTCTTCGGGAAAGAAAATTGTGTCTTTGCGTGCGAAGAAGTTTTTTAATGTTACGCCCATGCCTTGCACGAGCTCACCCAGTAAAAATGTTTTAAAAAAGTTTGCCATATTTAATACACCCTTTTCTTTTTGGTGTGGTTTCATTGTTGATTTTTAATTTTAAAAACTGGTTTTCAGACTGCTTGAAAACTATTCAGCCAATTTGTCTAATAAATCTAAACTCAAATCTAAACAGGAATAGACACCATTTATTGATTGTAAATATGTTTGGCTACAATAAATTTCGTCAGCCACAAATAAATACACATTATGCTGTCTGATTGCCTTCACTTTATCTTTACTCAAATCTGTGCCAAGCGTGATTTCTATCATCACATCAATTTGCGACATCTGCGCCGTTTTAATAAATTGCTTATACTGTTCGCGTAACGTCCGTTTAGCACTGATACCAAATATTTTACCATTGTATTCAAAGAAAAAATCAAATTCGGTGGAACAGTCCGCCAAATCATGTTTTTTCTGAATACTGCTTGCAGGCAGCCCCAAACCAAGTAAAACCGATTTAATCCGACTTTCATAATCCGAACCACTATTACTGGTAATAGACTGATTCAAACTCTCATTAAAAACCAACATAAAAATCTGATTAGGTTCAATACCCTGCTCCAATAGGGTTTGTGCTTCTTTTACCAATTGATGAATAAAATCATCAGTCTGTTGCGATACAAATCCAGCTTGCAAACTCTCAAAAAATGCCAAACACAACAGAGAGCCGTTCACGCGTGCTGAATAAGGATTAAAAACCGTAATTTTGTCGTATTCTAATGATAAAGGATTGAGTTCTTTTAATTTTTCTAAATTGCTGGCACGTTTAACTTTTGCTTCTTCCAACAATAAATCTTTAATTAAATACAATTTCAAGCTAAATAAAAATACCGACAAAATCAATTCACTGTCTATTTCTACAAAAATATCATTCAAAATATTGCGCTTATTTTGATTGGTTTTATTGTTTGCAGGCAGCTTCTCCAAAATAGCAGCCTGAAAAACCTGAATATTTTGTAAACCTGAAAATAATTGGCTTTGTTCCAAAATATCATAAATTTGATTATCAGCAAATTTCGCTTTAATGATGTATTTTAAAAAGAAATAAAATTTTAAATTCACATCAATTTTTTCAGCAGATAAATCAATTTTAGGCAATTTCATTTTGGAATAATCCCATATAAATTTTTTGCGCCAACGCCTTAATCACTGGAACGGCAACACTATTTCCAAATTGTTTATACGCCTGCACATCGCTCACAGGTATCACAAAATCAGACGGAAAATCTTGCAATAAACTGGCTTCTCGCGGCGTGAGTTTACGCGGATTTTTGCCATTTTGTTCAATCAAAATTTCTGAATCATCTTTGTAATAACGTGCGCTAATGGTACTGGTATAAGGCGATTGCGCGTTAAACAATGAGTAGCCAAAACCATTACCTTTCTTAATATGCTCTGCTTTTCGGCGTTGATGTCCAGCCCATAATTTGTCAGAAATCGTGTATTTTTCATCAACTTGATTTTGCAAAATATCACCTACTTGGCAATTTACTTTGGTATTTTTCAACTTATCAAAATCTAAGTTAAAAGTTGGATTAAAATCATTTCGTATTGCCACAATATAAATGCGTTCACGATTTTGCGGCACACCAAAATTCTTCGCATTTAGCACATCAGCATAAACCCGATAACCCAATTGCTCCAAAGTTAATTTCACTGTCGCAAACGTGTTGCCTTTATCGTGATTTTTAAAACCTTTGACATTTTCCAAAAACAAAATTTTAGGTTTATGGTATTCCGCAATCCGTGCTACGTCGAAAAATAACGTTCCACGCGTATCGGCAAAACCTTTTCGTAAACCTGCTACGCTAAACGCTTGGCATGGAAATCCTGCCAAAATAATATCGTGTGTCGGAACTTCATGCGCTTGAATTTGAGTAATGTCACCGTATGGGATTTCATGATAATTTGCTGCGTAAGTTTGTCGCGCAAATTTATCAATTTCTGATGAAAATACAAATTCAATCCGATCGCCAAATGCTTGCTGAAAGCCTGTCCGAATACCACCCACACCTGCAAATAAATCAATCGCTTTTAATTTATGTGGAATATTCAGTAAACCCATGGGAGCAAAATCTAATTCAAGTTGTGCAGAATGAGATTGATACATTACTTTTCTATCCGCATTCTTTTTCAGGCTGCCTGAAAATTACTTCCACAAACTCAACGGCGAAGCCATCCAAGCCGCCAATACTGCAATAGAAATAAAGCCAACAGGGATCAACACTTTCCAGCCCAAACGCATGATTTGGTCATAGCGATAGCGTGGAAAAGTGGCGCGAATCCATAAATAACCATACAACACCATTGCCATTTTTAGGAACATCCAAAATGCACTGGGTGCGCCCAGTATCCCCCAACTTTGTGGGAATGGCGATAACCAACCGCCCAAGAACATAATTGCGGTCAATGCACCAATCAAAATCATAAAGATGTATTCGGCAAGAAAGAATAGGGCGAACGCAAAACCTGAATATTCTACATGGTGCCCAGCTACGATTTCTGATTCGCCCTCTGCTACGTCAAATGGCGCTCGGTTGGTTTCGGCAACAGCAGAAATCAAATACACCAAAAATACAGGAAACAGGGTGAGCCAGTTCCAAGAAAAAATAGAACCCCCTGCTATACCCGTTGCTTGTGCTGCAACAATATCGTTAAAGTTGAGACTACCCGACACCATAATCACGCATACCAATGCCGCACTCATGGCAATTTCATACGAAATCGTTTGCGCCGAAGCACGCATTGCGCCCAACATTGCATATTTGGAGTTTGAAGCCCAACCTGCAATAATGACACCATATACAGATAAAGAAGTAATCATTAGAATAAATAATAAGCCTGCATCTACATGGGTTAATACCCATTTGTCATTAAAAGGAATGACTGCCCAAGCAGCAAACGAAGGTGCAAGTGATAACATGGGACCGATATAAAACAAATATTTATTAGATGCACTTGGGCGGGTTACTTCTTTAAACAACAATTTCAACACGTCTGCGAACGGCTGAATCAAACCCCAAGGACCTGTTACGTTTGGGCCCACGCGCAACTGCATAAAACCAATGACTTTGCGTTCAAAATAGGTGAGATACGCAACGGTTAAAATTAAGGGTACTAAAATAATCACTATTTTAAGAATAATAGCAATTAATAAACCAATAGTCATACCCATTTCACCCATGCCAAGTGTATTGGCAAACAGTGCTTGAATCCATTCTTGCATAATTTACACCTTTCTCAATTCAATCACGTTCATCATTCCTCCTAACACTGCATTACTGCGATGTTCTGGTAGATGTACGACATCTTGTGGCAAGGTATCATCAGTGCATAGTGTAACCTTAATTTGTGCTTGCTCTTGTTGTGCGACCACCACTTCACCGTTGGACAAACCCAGTTTTGCTAATGTGTTGGAATGAATGCGAGCCTGAGGTTCTTGTGCTTGTGGGGTTTGCTGTAAAGATGAGGCACGGCGCACCACATTATCTGTATGATACATACCTACTCCGCCCACACGTATCAATAGTTGCGTGTTATTGCGTGGTTCGATACGATTTAAGGGTACGTTATTATTCAATAATGCACGCACGTCGACATCTTTACCTAGGGCTTCGTGTAATACATCTTGGCTGGTTTCAAAGTCAAAACCCTCTAATTCAAATATATTACCCAATACACGTAATATTTTCCATAGAGGGCGACTGTCTCCCAAGTTTTTAACCGCACCGTGGAAAGATTGAACACGACCTTCCATATTAATAAAACTGCCTGAGGTTTCACTAAATGGGGTAATCGGTAATAATACATCTGCCATATCTAGTAAAGTATTACTTTCATAAGGTGTAAATGCTAAGACACTACCCGCTTGTTTTAGTGTGTTCAAGGTTTGCGTTCCACCTTTTACGTCAAATTCTGGCTCTACATTCAATAATAATACGGCTTTTTTCGGTTGAGACAGCATTTCGTCAATGGGAGTTTGATTCACACCTAGTACATCTGCGCCCACGCTATTTGCAGATTGTGGCAAGATACCTAAAATTGCACCTGTTGCTTGCGCTAAATTTTGTGCAGCAAGATAAATGGCAGCATAATCAGGATGGTTTTGTGCTTCCGCACCCAAAATAATGGTGGCCCGTTGAGCTTGATTGAGGCTTATAAAAATTGTGTCTTGTTCATCAAAGGCAATTTGCATTAGCTGATTTGCCCACGCATTGGGGTGTATTGCTTGTTGTGTTAACAAGGGCATATTTAACACTTCAGTTTGGCTGGCAATCACACTAAATTTTGTACCTTGTTTGGCTGCACGACGTAGACGTGCGGTTAATAAAGGTTGTTCTTGACGCAAATTTGCCCCTACCACTAAAATTGCATCGCATTCACCTAATTGTTCAATACTTTGTCCCAGCCATTGTGCGCCTTGTGCGCTTTGTGTAACACGCGAATCAGTGGTACGTAACTGTGTGGTTATATTTGTAATACCCAGTGCTTGCGTCCATTTTTTGGCTAAATATAACTCCTCTACGGTGTTATTGGCGTTAGCCCATACAGCGATTTGATCTTTACCTTCTTCTTTACCAATGCATTCTAGGGTATGACGCACATATTCCAAGGCGGTTTGCCAATCTACATTTTTCCATTCTCCGCCCTGTTTGATTTTAGGCGTTTGCAAGCGACTTTCGTGATGTAAACCTTCATAACTAAAACGATCGCGATCAGAAATCCAACATTCATTAATGCTTTCGTTTTCCAATGGTAACACGCGACGTACGGTGTGTTCTTTGGTCTGTACAATAATATTAGAACCCAAAGAATCATGCGCGGCAATGGATTTACGGCGATTTAGTTCCCACGAACGTGAATCATAACGATAAGGTTTACTGGTTAATGCACCTACAGGACACAAGTCAATGACATTACCCGATAATTCAGTTTTCACCACTTCGCCAATAAATGGCATGACTTGTGAAAATTCCCCACGGAACGCGACACCAATTTCTTGCTCTCCCGTGATTTCTTCAGTAAAACGCACGCAGCGCGTACAATAAATACAACGACTCATTTCTTCCGCTGAAATCAAAGGCCCCATATCTTTGCCAACAATGGCGCGTTTCTCTTCGGTATAGCGACTAGCAGAACGTCCATATCCAACGGCCAGATCTTGTAATTGGCATTCACCAGCTTGATCGCAAACGGGACAATCTAAAGGGTGATTGATTAATAAAAATTCCATGACACCTTCTTGGGCTTCACGGGCTTTGGTTGAATGGGTGTGAACCACCATACCATCGGTTACAGGCGTAGCACAAGCAGGCAATGGTTTGGGAGATTTTTCTACTTCTACCAAGCACATACGGCAACTTGCTGCAATAGAGAGCTTTTTGTGATAACAAAAATGAGGGATGTATGTTCCCAATTTATGTGCTGCTTCTATTACGGTTGTTCCTTGTTCAACGGAAATTTCTTTACCATCTATTTGGATTTGTAACATCGCTTTTCCTAGTTACGTTTTGTATTTAAAAAAATTGTATGTTTTGTTTTCAGGTTGCCTGAAAATTAATTATTCGTGAGGCAAACCCAACCATTTAAGCGGAATTTCATTAAACAAATAATGACAATTCATTGCATGAATATAATCCAACGTGTCCTTGTATTCAGGTTGCCGAAACCAATCGTTCAATACATAAACATATTCCACGCGCCAATTTAAATCACGCACCAATTTGCTGTATTGTTTACGTTTAAAATCACGTGTTTGCAACTTTTCATCAACCGAACCAGGTACTTGCTGAAATTTAATTTCAATAATGAATCAGGTATCACGCGCAATCACAAACCATGCGTTATCGGATTCTGGCCATTTAGAGAAATATTTATTCCAATCAATATAATACGACCCCTGTTCCAAAAAACGATACAATTCACGCTTTTTAAAACAATACGCCAACAAATCACCCTTAAACCAAATTTCGTAACCCATTCGATTACTTGACTGTTTTAATTCATAACCATTAATTGTTTAATGTCCGTTCGCTGCTCAAAACGCAAACCTGTTTGCGTACGACCACCACCTGTCCCACATTTAATCATAAAATGACTCTAAGACAAATTCTGGTTTGTGCCAACGCGCCAACAATTCACCTACTTTCGCACGGCTACTGCCTTTTGCAGCAATGTTTCGTTGTACGGCAAGTGTTTCTATATGGGCATTTCGGTAAAGTTCACGTGTAGCAACCGTATCATGATTAGACAAAACCACGCCTCTACATTTTTGTGCTGCCTGTTCAATACATTGCAACAAACGAACTTGGTCTTGCCAAGTAAATCCACCTTGTGAATAAGCCGTAAATGACGCTGTTTCATTAAGTGGCACATACGGCGGATCGCAATAAACAGCATCATCAAACTGTACCAAATCTAATGCTGCCTGAAAATCACCGCACATCAATGTGATGCGATCAGATTTTTCAATGAAACCACACATTTCATCAGCAGGAAAATAGGGCAACTTATAACGCCCAAACGGTACATTAAACTCACCTTTGCTGTTGTAACGACATAAACCATTAAACGCATGACGGTTCAAATACACAAACAAAGCGGCTTTTTCTACACAATTTTCGGTGTGATTGAAACATTCACGCCATTCATAAAACCGTGTTTCCTGATTATTTTCAGGTGTGAAAAACGATTGCGCATAATCAATGAATTCTTGTTTTTCTTCTTTTAATATGGAATACACATTAATTAAATCTGCATTGGCATCATTTAATAAATAAGCATCAAATTCCAGTGCCAATGATACTGCTGCCGACCCTGCAAACGGTTCAACCAAACATTTTGCCTGTGGGAGTTGATGATAAATATGTGGGACAAGTTTCGCCTTTCCACCTGCCCATTTTAAAAAGGGTTTACTCATCAATTCTCCTCATTTCAGGCAGGCTGAAAATTACCAGCCACCCCATTGATGCGGTTTCATCGGCTTGCCGTGCTCAATATAGTGTTCAAATTCTTCGCGGAAATGCTTAGTAAAACTGCGAACAGGGAACACCGCCGCGTCTGCCAAGGCACAAATCGTACGCCCTGCCATATTGTTACCCACGCTGTCGAGCAAATCCAAATCTTCGGGGCGACCTTTGCCCGTCGCAATGCGATGCACGATACGATATAGCCAGCCTGTACCCTCACGACACGGCGTACATTGTCCGCATGACTCTTCGTGATAGAAATAGCTCAAACGCTCCAACGCTTTGACCATACACACGTCTTCGTCCATCACAATCACCGCGCCCGAACCCAGCATAGAACCTGCTTTAGCGATGCTGTCGTAATCCATATTGGTTTGCATCATAATATCGGCTGGCAACACAGGCGCAGATGAACCACCCGGAATCACCGCTTTTAATTTTTTGCCACCACGCACACCACCCGCCATTTCCAATAGTTCAGCAAATGGCGTACCCAGTGGGATCTCATAATTACCGGGACGTTCTACATGACCTGAAATGCAAAATAGCTTGGTACCACCCGCCTTGTCTACACCCAAATCTGAGAATTTTTGCCCACCATCACGGATAATGAAAGGGACGGAAGCAAAGGTTTCTGTGTTATTAATTGTGGTAGGTTTGCCATATAAACCGTATGAAGCAGGGAAGGGGGGTTTAAAACGGGGTTGCCCTTTTTTACCTTCTAAACTTTCTAGTAGGGCCGTTTCTTCGCCACAAATATATGCGCCATAACCATGGTGTGCGAACAGCTCAAAAGAGAAACGTGTTCCTAAGATTCGTTGTCCTAATAGACCTGCAGCACGTGCTTGTGCTAAAGCTTCTTCAAAACGTTCAAAGCCTTCAAAAATTTCGCCATGAATATAGTTGTAACCTGCACTCGCACCCATGGCATAACCTGCAATAATCATACCTTCAATCAGTGCATGGGGATTATACATAATGATGTCACGATCTTTGAATGTACCTGGTTCGCCTTCGTCGGTATTACAAACCACGTATTTTTGTCCAGGCAAAGAACGGGGCATAAAGCTCCATTTTAGCCCTGTAGGGAAGCCTGCGCCACCACGACCACGTAGATTAGAAATTTTAACTTCTGAAATAACGTCGTCTTGGCTAATATTTTGGGTCAAAATCTTACGTAATGCCTGATAACCGCCACGAGCTTTATACGCGGCCAGTGTCCAACAGTCACTCTCATGTGTGTTGATACCGTCAAAAATTACACCTGATTTATAAATTGCCATTTTGGTTTGCCTAAGTTATTTTTAATTTTTTGGATAATTTGATAATGGATGGTAAAAAGTGATTTTTATCAGTTTTTGTAATCCATTATCCCAATTCCGCCAATTTCTTATCAATTGCTTCGGCGTTCATAAAGCTGCACATTTTGTGGTTATTCAACAACATCACGGGGGCATCACCACACGCACCCATGCATTCGCCCTCTACCAGCGTGAATTTACCGTCAGGAGTAGTTTCGCCGTAGCCAATGCCCAGTTTTTCTTTCAGGTATTCGCCAGCGTCCACACCGCCACGCAAGGCACACGGCAAATTAGTACAAACCGTCAATTTGTATTTGCCCAAAGGCTGCAAGTCATACATATTGTAAAAAGTTGCTACTTCATAGGCAGCAATTGCAGGAATGCCCACATATTGCGCCACAAATTCAATGGTTTCTGCAGCTAAATAGCCTTTTTCTACTTGCGCAATACGCAATGCGCCCATAATCGCACTACGGCGTTGGTCGGCAGGGTATTTTGCTAATTCAATATCAATTTCTTTTAATGATTGTGCGGATAACATTTTGTAATCCTAAATAAAATAACGGTTTGTTTAGTTTTTAGGCTGCCTGAAAAATCGTTTTGCCTATTTTTAACGCCAACCTGCTTTTTTCCGTGCAAAATAACGCATAATCCAAGGCAAAGCTAAAAGCGGTAATGCTAAACCTATCCAAATCAGTGGGTTACTATCGCCAGCTTTGAATTTAGTTTGAATAAAATGAAACAAACCGACAATCATGGCTAAATAAGCATACGTTCTTATCACTTGCGGAAAATACAACGGTAATTTTTCGTACTCCGTCAAAGTTGAATATCCCATTGCCACTGCTTCTGAATATTGCCCATGAATTCGTGCGCTATAAAAGGGAATAATGGGAATGTGTGAAATCGTAAACCAATAAGTCGCAATATACGAACCATCTTCTTCTTGACAGCATTCGCCAACAAATTGCGTTCCAATACCATTAAATGTACTCATTATCTATATACTCTCGTTTTCAATTCAGTAGGTCGGGCATTTATGCCCGACATGATTCATTACCGCGCATTATGTCGGGCATGAATGCCCGACCTACAAAGGCTGCCTGAAAAATTATCTATCCACTTCGCCAAACACAATATCTTGCGTACCAATAATTGCCACCACGTCTGCGAGCAAATGCCCACGCGCCATTTCATCCATGCCTTGCAAATGCGCAAAACCAGGAGCGCGGATTTTCAAGCGATATGGTTTATTGGCGCCATCGGAAATCATGTAAATACCAAATTCGCCTTTGGGGTGTTCCACGGCGGTATAGGTTTCGCCTTCGGGGACGTGCATACCCTCGGTGAACAATTTGAAATGATGAATCAAATCTTCCATGCCGATTTTCATGTCGGTGCGTTTTGGTGGCGCCACTTTGTGATTTTCAGTTATCACAGGCAGATTTGGGTTGGCGCGTAACCAATCAGCACATTGTTTGATGATGCGAACCGATTGACGCATTTCTGCCATACGGCACAAATAGCGGTCGTAACAATCGCCATTCACACCCACAGGAATATCAAAATCAATTTGGTCATAGACTTCATACGGTTGTTTTTTGCGAATATCCCACTCCACGCCCGAACCACGCAACATCACACCCGTAAAACCTTTTTGCAAAGCGCGTTCTGGCGATACCACGCCAATGCCAACCGTACGTTGTTTCCAAATGCGGTTATCGGTCAACAAGGTTTCCAGCGTATCAATATTTTTTGGGAAACGCTCACAGAATGCGTCAATAAAATCCAGCATGGTGCCTTCACGAGACGCATTCAATTCTTTCAATACTTTTGCGTTGCGGTATTTGCTGCTTTCGTATTTCGGCATAAAATCAGGCAAATCGCGGTATACGCCACCAGGACGGAAATACGCAGCGTGCATACGTGCCCCCGATACTGCTTCATACAAATCCATCAATTCTTCGCGGTCGCGGAATGCGTACAAAATCGCCGTCATCGCGCCAATATCCAGTGCGTGCGAGCCTACGCCCATCAAGTGATTGAGAATGCGCGTAACTTCGGCAAACATGGTGCGAATGTATTTGGCGCGAATCGGCACTTCAATGCCAACCAATTTTTCAATCGCCATGCAATACGCTTGCTCGTTGACCATCATGGAAACGTAGTCCAACCTGTCCATATATGGTAAAGCTTGCAGATAAGTTTTGGTTTCCGCTAATTTTTCTGTACCACGATGCAATAAGCCAATGTGTGGGTCGGCACGGACAATGGTTTCACCTTCCAACTCCAAAATCATACGCAATACGCCGTGTGCGGCTGGGTGCTGAGGCCCGAAGTTAATCGTGTAATTTCTTAATTTAGCCACCGTAGTTCTCCTCGCGCACAACACGCGGTGTAATTTCGCGCGGTTCAATGGTTACAGGTTGATAAATCACACGTTTTTCGTTTTCGTCATAACGCATTTCTACATAGCCTGAAATCGGGAAATCTTTGCGGAATGGGTGTCCCACAAAGCCATAGTCGGTCAAAATACGGCGCAAATCTGGATGTTCATTGAAAATAATGCCATACATATCAAACGCTTCACGCTCGTACCAATCTGCGCTGTTATACAGTTCCACCACAGACGGCACAATCGGCAAATCGTCATCTTGCGCCCACACGCGCACACGCACGCGTTGGTTGTGCTTCACTGAAACCAGTTGACTCACGGCAGCAAAACGCTTGCCTTGCCACACTTCGTTTTTGTAGGTGCTGTAATCCACACCGCACAAATCCACTAGGCTTTCAAAGTGTAAGTCTTCGTGGTCGCGCAGGGTTTGCATAATGTGAAGGTAGTTTTCAGGCAGGCATTCAATTGTTAATTCATTGAATGCTAAAATAATTTTGCTCGCCTTGTCGCCTAAAATTTGCGTGCAGGCTGCCTGTAAATCTGTAACGTGCATTTTGCGTTCCTAAAATATTATTTTTGTGCTTTCAGGCTGCCTGAAAGCTGCTATTCCATTCGTTTAATAATAAAGCCATTAGACACATTTTCCATACCAATTTTTGGGTAGTAATCCATGGCGGTAGTGGATGCAAGCAGAAGTAGCATACTTTGTCTACCCACTGCCTGTTTCACTTCTGTAATCAGCTGCTTGCCGATTCCTTGGCATTGATATTCAGCGCGTACGGCCAAATCGGATAGATAGCAGCAGTAACTAAAATCGGTCAACGCACGAGCAATACCAACGGGTTTACCATCATCCCACGCAGTAATAACAAGGTTGGCATAACGATACATCTCACGAATGCGTTTAACATCATGAATCGGACGTTTAATACCACTACTCTGATAGATGGCGATGATGTCATCAATTTCTGGGCAACATTGGTTGTAAATAATAGTCATACCTTATTTTTATCATTATGCACAGGTTAATTTCTCGGCTTCAGGCTGCCTGAAAATTTACAGCAATGTATATTCAACACCCCATTGTTGCGATACGCGCTCAAAATCTTGTTGATATACATTTGGAATAGCAACAAAATAATACAAGTCGCCACCTGTTTCTAATGAATAAAACAATACGTCATGCTTATCCAGTTGTGCGACCGCCAAAGGCAATAAATTTTCTACGCTATCTTGTTCCCGATTTTCATCTGTCCATTGAAATTCAAAATCAAATCGTTCAGCCACATCATCAAGATAATCAATTAAAGTATCAGCATCTTTCCAATCAATCGCAAAAAAATGTGAGCCATCACCCAATTTATTGTGCAATAAAAAATCCGTAAAAATTTCATCGCCTGACCAAGTGGCTTCATCATCATCAACCATATCTTGCCAAATGGATACTATTTCATTTACAGCATCGGGATTATCGCGATAAACTACTTCAAACCATTCTTTAAATTGCTCTTTCATTTTTACATCCTTTTCTTTTCCGGCTGCCCGAATATCAAGGGTTCATTTCTTTTTCAAAACGAAACATTTCATCAAGCAACGAATGTTCCCCATGTTGAGTAGAATGTGGGTCGGGGCGTTTTTCGTGATAAAACTCAACCACTTTGAAACCACATTTATTCACATAAAAGTGAATATTCCGTTTTTCAAAATACGGTGTATGTGTTTCCCAAACTCGTGTTTGAGGATAACGCCGCTCTATTTCTTGCCATGCCTGCAAACCAATCCCTTTACCATGTTGGTCAGCACAAACAAAGAATAAATCCAATGAATTACATTGTGTTTGTTCATCAATTTGCACCACCGCACCTGCGACTAATTTTCCATTCTGTTCTATTTGCAAACTGTGTGCTTTTTCGGCTTGTTGCGATGCTTCAATCTCTTGGCGTGAAATAATTTCTTCGTTTTCAGCTAATTCATTTTCCATGACCAAACGGAAAGATTGTTGCAATGAATGGATAAATCATTCTTGGTTTTCAGCTTTTAAAGGTTGGATAATTAACATGGTTTCTTTGTGTTTTATTTTCAGGCTGCCTGAAAATTAATGCCGTGCAATCGTGTAAGTTCGCTTGATTTTGCCTTGCAACTGAATCAATCCGTATAACAACGCCTCGGCAGTTGGTGGACAACCAGGGACATACACATCCACAGGCACAACACGGTCAGCACCACGCACCACCGAATACGAATAGTGATAATAACCGCCACCATTGGCACATGAACCCATAGATAATACCCAGCGCGGTTCTGCCATTTGGTCGTACACGCGGCGCAAAGCGGGAGCCATTTTGTTGGTTAGCGTGCCTGCGACAATCATCAAGTCTGCTTGGCGTGGTGAGGGGCGAAAAATAATACCGAAGCGATCCAAATCATACCGCGCCATGCCTGCGTGCATCATTTCTACTGCGCAGCAAGCTAAGCCAAAGGTTACAGGCCACAATGAACCTGTGCGTACATAGTTCAATACAGTATCTGCGCTAGCGGTAATAAATCCTTTGTTTAAAACACCTTCTATTCCCATTCTAACGCCCCTTTTTTCCATTCATATACAAAGCCTACGGTTAAAATTACAATAAAAACCAGCATAGACCAAAATGCGTATACCCCTGTTTCTTTTAATAAATCTTTAAACACTACCGCCCACGGCACCATAAATGCTACTTCTAAATCAAACAAAATAAATAAAATCGCCACCAAATAATAACGTACGTCAAATTTCATACGTGCATTTTCAAAGGCTTCAAAGCCGCATTCAAATGGTGTATCTTTTTCAGCATAATGGCGTTTGGGACCTAAAAGTGTACCCAATAAAATAAAAATTATGCCTGCTGCTAAACCGACAATGGCAAAAATCAGCACGGGGAAATAGTTTGCTAGCATTTGGCTTCCTGCAATGTTCATTTTTGTAATTAATTAACTATTTTAACGGGTTTTGCCAATATTTAAAAGTTACCTTTTAGGAGAATGATTAAAAAAACCCCATTTTTTCAATACGATAATGATATTTATTTCTATTTATTAAGAGTAATAGTCTATATTATAAAAAACACCGCTTGCGAAAAGGTTTGCAAACGGCGGCTCTTAAAGTGAAAGAAAAAGCAATTCAAGGCCAGAAGGAGTGAAGATGCCTTGAATCGCATCCACGGAAAATAGAGAAGAAACAAAATTAGAATTTATATGTATATTGCATGCCTAAAATCATTGCATGGCTTTTAAATTTGGCACTGGTGGCGCCTTTACTATCTACATTTGTTCCATCAGATGATTCACCAATAAAATCACTTTTATTAATATGCACATATGATAATGCAGTGTCTAATACATGGCGTTGTTGAATGGTATAGCGTGTACCAATTGAAAACCACAAACGATTGGCATCGGGTAAGGTATTTTGACGGTCAGCAGAACTGCGAACTGGGCTTTGGTCAAACGCAATCCCCGCACGCAATTGCAATGGTTCACTATATTGATATGAACCACCCAATGCCACTTTAACTGTATCGCGCCAATTAGGCACTATGGTTGTTTGATTGGATTTTCCGTTTACTACATTTTTTTCATTTTCAAACATCAATACCGCTTTATTAAAACGACTGTGGCGCGTCCAAGTTACATCGCTAAATAAATTGAGTTTATCAGTCGCACGATACATACCATGCACCGACAAAGACTCAGGCGTAACAATTTTAACTGATGCACCTTCGCTAACTAAATAACCTCGCCCTCTAAACATTGGCTCTAACGCTTTAGATACCGAACCATCAGGCTGCCATTTTGCTGTGCCTTTTAAATTATGCGAAACTTTTGAACGATAGGCCACACCTAAACGTAAACGGTCATTCACATCAAACATCCAACCCAAATGGTAACCAAAGCCCCAATCATGTCCTTTTACATCACCACGCCCCTGCCAATTGGCACGGTTGCTTGCACCTGGTATTGCCATCGGAATGGTTGGAACGCGACCTGCTTCAATTGCTTTCAAAGCAATATCTGGCTGTGAAGCACTCCAATCAGCATATTTAGTTAATTCTGCGCGCGAATATTGCGCAATCAACCCTGCTGCAAATGAGTGTTTTTCACTGGCTTTAAACGCGACAGCAGGCTCTAACGCAATAGTCGTTAAACCCAATTTATTAATGTTATATCGCAAAACTGAATCATCAGCATAATCTGTTTTTGAACCAAACGGAATATACATTCCCATACCTAAAGTAACGCGGTCGTTTAATTTATAGGCACCATAAACATGTGGCGCAGCCGTGATTTCAGTAATCTTACCACTGTCGCTACCCGTTACTTGACCACCGCGATAATATGTAGCGCGTCCGTCATAGTATTTGACTGATGGAAACACAATATTAGCTGCGCCTGTAATTTCTGCTTTACTCTCCAACTTAGTCAAGCCAGCAGGATTTGAAAAAATGGTTGAAGCATCAGCCGCCTCTGCCGCCGCTGCATTTGCAGTACTTTGTGCACCAACCGATTGCGTACCAAAATGGTAGCCCGATGCGATACTTTGTTGTGTTAACGCTGCTAAAATTATTAGCACTGTGGATTTAATGATGTGCTTCATTGCTTTCTCAATATCAGTTCTTGCTAATTGGTATTTTAGATTAAAATTTAGAATAATAACTCTATTATACCTTGATAGAGTAAAAAAACAAGTTATTAGTTAAAGAAATGTGAATCTGTGTTCATTTTTGCCATGAATCATCATATCGTCCATTAAATGACTGCGGTAATTTGTGGTAATAAGTTTCGTGCTTCGTGTAACAAGAGTCCCAAAGTGCTGCGATGATTAATACAAGAGAACACGCAAACCAAATTGGGATTGTTGGGTAAACGCAACAAAAGATAAACGGTATCGCTACCATTAACAATCATTTCATTTAGTTGTGCATGGGGCGTGTCTTTTGTGTTGTGAAATGCTTCTATGACTTTGAGTAAATTAGGGGCGGTGTATAAATCAGTGGTTGCTGCTGCAACTAATGCGAGAACTTCGTGCGGTAAACATTGCACCGTTTCTACGGCGATTAATTGCTTATTCACAATATCTACACAAGCAATGGCTTGGCAATCAGTGAATTCTTGACACATATCGGCAAATATGCGGCGCAAAGTTTCGTTTTGTTCTGGCAATATTTGGGCGATTTGTGCACTGGTGAAGCAAGCAGACGATGTGGTAGCATGATCATGATCAATAGATACGGTAATAGGTGCGGTCAGTAAATCTGTGATTTTTTTTAGCATAATGGTGTGTGGTACGGTACGTAGTAATAAAAAGCAAAGGGCAATCAACCCTTTGCATGATATATTGATGGCAAAAAATTATTTGAGTTTTTGCACAAAATGATAGGCGCGAATGGCAAAGCCATGCTGAAAATATAAACGGTGTGCGCCTTGGCGATCCATATCTACATTACTGTCGGCTTCTATTTGGGTGATATGGTTTTCTTGGGCAATTTGATGCACAGCTTCTATCAGTAATGCGGCATAACCACGCCCTCGACTATTGGGTAAGGTAATTAAATCATCAATATGAATATGGCGGCCACTGACTAAATTGGTTTCTTCACGAAAGCCACATACGGCAACGGCATTGCTTTTTCCTTCTTCAAATACGCCTAATAAGCGATAGCCTTGTGGTCGTTGTATATCATTAATTTGGCTAATAAAATGATTCATATCATTAAGGAGTGGGCGTAATACACTTAATGCAGAAAAAGCACAAGCGGTTTCTTGAGCGTTAATTTCGCGTACGCAGCTGGAATGGGTTTTTGCATCTTCCACTGCGTCAGCCAAAATTCTATCCGCGGCAGGTTGATAGGTTTGTTCGGGTGAAATAGATGTGGGAATGATTGCTTCTATGGTGGGTTGAATGGGTTCTGCTTGATGCTCGCAGGCGTGATAATTGAGTTCACTGGCATTCATGACACGTAAATCGTTATCTGCGGCAAAATCCATCAAAAAACGGAACATAGCAGGATTGATGTCCTCCAGTTGAGCGGAAATAACCACGCTACGAACTTTATCAATTAGTACAGGGTGAACCCATTCGTGATATGACAATCGGTTGTCTTGATTAAATGAAGATAAAATGCCACACAATCGCTCTGCCCAATCACTGGGACGAAAGACTTTGCCGTTGCTGGTTGTGCCGTGAATAATGATTTCTTGATCTTGCATAAATGCACCATTGCGCGAGAATGTTGAAGAAACATGTGAATTATACCTGAAAAAAGAAAAACCGCTTGAATAAATCCAAGCGGTAAAATTTGGTTGCGGGAGCAGGATTTGAACCTACGACCTTCGGGTTATGAGCCCGACGAGCTACCATGCTGCTCCATCCCGCGTCAGAAGAATCGTATTGTAGGTATTTTTTTTATATGTGTCAAGGTTTTTTTAATTTATTCATTTTGGTATATAAATAAATCATATTAAGGATACAGCCAAATATTCTTTAAAAGTTTTCGTTTCTCTTGATAACCTTGTCTGTTTTTTACATTTAAGAGATTGATTTATGATACCACACTCATACCATCCCTCTAAATTGCAATTGTGGCTCTTTGTTTTGGCGGCGGCTTTGATTTTGTTGATTACTATTGGTATGCGCATGACTTTGGGTTTGTTTGTGCCACCTTTGGTTAATGAGACTTCTTTATCTATTACACAAGTGAGCTTGGCTATTGCGGTAACACAACTAATGTGGGGGATCTCGCAACCTTTAACAGGGGGATTGGCGGATCGCTTTGGTGCATGGCGTGTGTTGTGGATAGGAACGCTATTATTGGGGTTGGGATGGTTATGTGTAGTATTCTTCCCAAATGAATGGGGCTTGTTGTTGGGTATGGGTGTATTGGTAGCATGGGGTATGGGGGCGGGGAGTTGGTCTATTTTGATGAGCTTAATTGCCAATCGTTTGCCAGAAAAGATGCGTGGTGTGGCTTCGGGCGTGGCCAATGCAGGTGGTTCTATGGGCCAAATGTTGCTTGCGCCTGTGTTACAAGGGATTATTTCTGTTCCTGCTTGGGGCTGGCAAGGAGCAATGTGGTTTTTATCGGGTTTAGCGATGTTAATTTTGCCTGTGTCGCGTTTTTTAACTCACGGTATGATATCACACCAAGCGAGCAATACGGCGCATGTGCAAGAGATTATATCTATTAAACAAGTGATTATTCGTGCGTTTAAAAATCACAATTATATTTTATTGCATCTTGGTTTTGCGACTTGTGGTTTTCATGTGGCGTTTTTAGCAACGCATCTGCCGACGGAGATTGTTTTATGTGGTTTGCCTGTGCAAGTAGCATCAAGATCTTTAGCCATTATTGGGTTAACCAATTTATTGGGTAGTTTAATTGTAGGTTGCTGTGTGGGTAGATTTCGCAATAAATGGATTTTAGCCAGTTTGTATGGTTCACGTGTACTATTGATTGCGGGATATATGATAATGCCACGTACGGAAATGATGTTTTATTTGTTTGCTGCAGGTTTGGGTTTAACGTGGTTGGCAACGGTTCCGCCCACTGTTGCATTGGTGGGGAAATTTTTTGGTACACGTTATTTGGCAACATTATTTGGGTTAACATTACTTTCGCATCAAGTGGGTGGTTTTTTGGGTGCGTATTTAGGTGGTAAAGCGATTACTTTGTTTAATGATTATGGTTGGATGTGGTATGGTGATTTAGTTTTGGCAACTTTAGCAGTATTGGTGCATATTTTGATTAAAGAGAAGAAGATATAACTTGATTTTTTGTGGGGGATGGCTGATTATTCGCCATACATTTATTTTATCAGGGATATTATGCCTATCTCATTTAATCAAGTTGACCATGCTATGCAAGCTGCGCATCTGTTGGCGCAATCGGTGGCACAGAATTTGCGTGATATTTTGGCAAAACAAGAATGCGTGACATTGGCTGTTTCTGGGGGGCGATCGCCAATTGCATTTTTCCAAGCGTTGAGTCAAGAAGTATTGGATTGGTCGCGTGTAAACATAACTTTGGTTGATGAACGCCTTGTTCCGACTGTTCATGCAGACAGTAATACGCGCTTGGTGCGTGAATATTTGTTGCAAAATCATGCGAAAGTGGCAAGATGGTTGCCCATGGTGTCAGATGAAGCGACTAAGGATGACTTAAACAATATTGTTGCGGCAGTAGATTTTGCGTTGCAACATTTTGTGCAAGCAGATGTGATTGTTTTAGGTATGGGAACAGATGGACACACAGCCAGTATTTTTCCCCAAGCACCGCAGTTTAATCAAGCCATTGCACCTAATTGTCCACATACATTAATCCATATTACGCCGATTAGTGCTCCTTATGAGCGCATTAGTATGACTTTAAATGTATTGGAAAAGGCTCAATATATTTATTTGGCGATAGCAGGTTCAGAAAAGCTTGCAGTATATCAAAAAGCCAATCTTGCGATTACGCCACAATTACCAATTAGTTATATTCTTCATTCAACAAAGGTAAATCTTGATGTCTTCTACAATAACTAAATCCACTCAACTTAATGCGACTTACCCTCGTTTGGTTGCGGATATTGGTGGCACAAATGCGCGTTTTGCTTTGGAGACAACCCATCAACAATTTGAACATATAGAAGTGTTACCTTGTGCTGATTATGACACTATTGTAGATGCTATTAAAGCATATCTTAAACGAGTAGACAGTCCAAAAATTCAATACGCAACGGTGGCGATCGCTAATCCTGTAGTAGGAGATTGGTTGCAAATGACTAATCATCATTGGTCATTTTCCATAGAAACGACGCGCCAAGCTATGGGATTTGAAACGCTTTTATTTGTAAATGATTTTACTGCGCAAGCTTTGGCAATTACTCAAGCTAAAAGTGAGGATCTGGTGCAAGTGGGTGGTTTTCAGGCGATAGAAAATGCGCCTAAAGCGGTGATTGGGCCTGGAACAGGTTTGGGTATGAGTGGCTTAATTCCATCGGCGGCAGGTTATGTGGCTTTGGCTGGTGAAGGTGGGCATGCGAGTTTTTCTCCGTTTGATGATACGGAAATTTTGATTTGGCAATATGCTAAGCGTAAATATGGTCATGTTTCGGCAGAACGATTTTTAAGTGGGGCGGGCTTAGGGTTAATTTATGAAGCTTTGGCAGAGCGCGAGGGAGTGAAACGTCAACAATTGACACCTGCTGAAATCAGTGAACGTGCTTTAAGTGGTTCATCACCCTTGTGCCGTTTAACCTTGGATATCTTTTGTGCGATGTTGGGAACGGTAGCTTCAAACTTGGCTTTGACTTTAGGTGCACGCGGTGGGGTGTATTTGTGTGGTGGTATTATTCCACGCTTTATTGAGTATTTCAAATATTCACCGTTTCGGAATCGTTTTGAAAATAAGGGTCGTTTTGATGCGTATTTGGCAGCCATTCCGGTGTATGTGGTGTTGAGTAAATATCCTGGCATTACGGGGGCGGCAGTGGCATTAGATAACCACTTTAATTTTGAAAAGTTATGATTTATTTTATATAAACATGCGTCGTACCTCACGCTGTTTGTGCTGGCAGTGATGGTTTTTGAAACTGTTACTGTATGCGCATAGCAAGCCCGCTTCGCGGGCTTGGGCGCACGCAGTGTGCCATATACCACAGTCGCATTCCAATCACCTATTTAACCTATAACTGTTGCGTTCACCAGCGTGGTACGCGGCGCAACGCGTGTTTATGCATCAAACACAAAATAAGGGATCAATATGTCTTTATTAAACAGCACACAAGAAAAACCACAAATCCTCAATGTGCGTACCGTCGTTAAAACTGCTGTCTTTGAAGTGCAAGCTGTCGATTTACGTTTTGCCAATGGCGTAGAACGTACTTATGAACGGCTTACCCCTGCACGCTTGCCATCCGTAATGGTTTTGCCGATTGCCAATCAAACTTTAACCATGATTCGTGAGTATGCAGTGGGAACAGAGCGCTATGAATTAACCTGCGTGAAAGGCCTAATAGACAAAGGTGAAACACCACAACAAGCTGCTAATCGTGAATTGCAAGAAGAAATTGGTATGGGTGCACAACAGTTTACCTTATTGCGAGTGGTGTATTCCTCTCCTAGCCATATGTATGGCCCCATGCATGTGTTTGTGGCACAAGATTTGTATCCTGCCAAACAACACGGTGATGAACCCGAGCCACTTGTTCCGGTAACCGTAGCCCTATCACAGTTAGATGATCTGATTGATGATATGCAATTGGGCGATGCACGTGTTTTATCTGCTTTAATGTTATTACAACGTTATTGGCACAAAACGTTATCAAATAGCAAGACCACGCAAAAAAAACTATAATATGCCCATTCCATTAGCTGTTTAATTTAAATAGCTCTCGTATTCACCTTGCGAAAGACCGTTAAAATGCTAAGCAATATTAGTGAGCAGTTGTCTCGTCTATCCACCGCCGAGCGCAAAGTAGGCGAATGTGCTCTTGCTGAACCCAAATGGTTTGTTCATGCGGCGGTTGCCGAAATTGCCGAACGTGCACAAGTATCGCAACCTACCGTGATACGTTTTTGCCGTAGTCTCAGTTATAAAGGTTTGCCCGAGTTTAAATTAGCGTTGTCTGCCAGCATTAGTCAGGCAGGTTTGCCCTTTGTGCATGCTGAACTCAATATTGATGATAATATGAATGACGTGATGGAAAAGGTATTGGGCAATACCGCTGCGGCATTATTGGGCGCACGGCGCAGCTTAAAACAAGCTGAACTAGAACGTGCCATTTCTATGTTAACGCATGCGCGGCGGATTGAATTTTATGGCGTGGGCAATTCTGGCATTGTGGCACAAGATGCACAACATAAATTCTTTCGTTTTGGTATTTCTACGGTAGCATATAGTGACACACATATTCAGCTGATGGCAGCGGCAGTATTGAGTTCACATGATGTATTGGTGGTATTTTCCAATTCAGGTTCGTCTATTGAAATATTAGATGCAGTGAGTGTTGCTAAAGAAAATCTGGCGCAAGTGATTGCCGTAACCCGTGCCGATAGTCCCCTAGCGCAACTGGCGGATTGTGTATTACCTGTAAGCGTACAAGAAGATAGCACGCGATACACCCCAATGATTTCGCGTTTATTACAATTAGCAATTGTGGATATTTTAGCAATTGGTTTAGCTTTGCGTTTAGGCGAGGCCGCCAGTTTTCAATTAGAAAAAGGCAAATTGAGTGTAGAACGTCATCGAGTGCCGAGAGATTGAGCCCTTTAGAGATAAGGCTTTAAATAACAAGGGCTAATGATAATTAGTCATTAGCCCTTATGTTTTAATCAATAAATGTTTCTTGTTTATCAAGCAATAGATGCGTTAATAAAAGCTTCTAATTGTGCTTTAGATAGGGCACCCACTTTATTAGCGATATTTTTACCATCTTTAAAAATAATCAAAGTGGGAATGCCACGAATACCAAATTGTGCGGGTACTGTTTGGTTTTCATCTACATTGATTTTGGCAATTTTAACTTTGCCATCTAATTCTTCAGCTAATTGATCTAATAATGGTGCAACCATGCGGCAAGGTCCACACCAAGGTGCCCAAAAATCTAATACAACGGGTAAAGATGATTGCAATACTTCTGTTTCAAAGTTTGCATCTGTAACATGAATAATTTTATCGCTCATGATGTATTCCTCAATTTAGTCTAAGTTGATTCATTTTAGTTTTAGCAAGATAGGCGCATTTGTCTCATAATTCAAGAGTACAGAAACGAATATAGTTTTTATATATGTTGTGTATAGCAATAGGCAAACTGATAGGTTGTCAGAGCAAGTCATGAATTATGATATGGTTTGGTCCTTTAGAACTTGTAAACTGGGCGCAAATACTTCAAACAAATTATAGGTTAAATGTTGGAATAATTCACTGGAATAAGGCGGTTCTGTATCAGGGTTACGCCCATAGATTTGACGTACTTCGGGGTAATCTGTTTGTGGTGGGATATTGTTACGCCCTTCATAATAATCACGTGCTCTTGCTAAAACTTTTTCCCATGTGGGGTTTGGGGTGGCAAATAAAATCTTGGCACAATTCAACTGAATGCGTGGAAAAAAGGGTAAGGGCGTGTTTTGTCCTGTGTGATAGGCGGCAAGCCATTGTTCCAATGCTTTTTGCGCTTGTTTTTGTTCAATAGCGGGCAAACAATAACTTTGATTTAAATCGATATAATGTGTATTTCGTTGATGTGTAACATGATCAGGAATCACAGCACAAAAAATCAAATGTTGTAATAATAAGCAAATGGTATCTCCGCTTTTGAGTTGGCCATAGGTGTTGTGTTCATTTAATAATTGTTGTGCATAAATGATCTGTCCTATTTCGTGTATGTGCGCCAGATGGTAGGCAAACTGCCCCACTTGAGTTGTTAATATTCCCCCTTGTTCATCAAGAGCAGGACTATAAATCAGCTCGCTGGGCAATTGAGCGGCTTTAATGGCGTAATCTTGTTGCGTTAATTCACCTAATATTCCCGCAGGCAATAGACTTTGTGTGTAAAGCTGGGTTGCCAGTTCATCAAAATCTTGTTGTTTGATTCGCGCTTGAGTATAGGCGTGTGATAAAACACGTGGTGTGTCGGACAAAAATGGCTCTTCGGTGTGGTATGCTGTTTGTATATAGGGTGCGTGCCAATTTAATTGATTTTTTAGCCAATATTTTAAGGGATTGGACCAAAAATGCAAAAAATCGGTTTGTTCAACTAGGTTAGTAAAATTGGGATTGTGAGTAGGGGGAGGCAAATGAGATACAAATGGTGCAACAAGCTCATGTGGCTGATTGAGTGCGTGTGCATAATCTTGGCGTGTGCTGTTGAGTCGCGCATCATTAACAAAATAGTGCTGTGAAAACGCTTGCAAGGGGTGGTGTATTACCCATTGTTGTTGCAGGATTTTAGGTTCTATTCCACTCATATCTGCCACGGTGTCAATGATCTCTTCCAATAGTGTTGATGGCGCACATTCGGCATCGGTGCGCATATTTTTGCCAATATAAGATAGATACAATACACTACGTGCTGACATCAGCATTTCTAAGAATAAATAACGATCATCATCACGCCTTGCTCGGTCTCCTTTTTGTGGGTGTTTGGCGATTAAATCAAAGGGTGCTGCTTTGGTATTACGAGGCATATTACCATCATTCATGCCCAATAAACAAATCACTTCAAATGGTAAAGAACGCATGGGAATCATGCTACAAAATGTTATCCCGCCGCGTAAAAAACCCGCTTCATCTTGGCGATGTAAAAAGCGTTTAATGTGATCTAGTGCTATATTGCGTGAAATGGAATAATGAAAATGCGCGGTATCGGTTTCATTTTGCCATGTTGCTAACGCGGTTTCTAATTGTTGCAAAGCAGCGCGATCATCATCAGTGTTGATGAGAAATAATTCGTCAATCAAATGGCGGATGCGCTCACACCATTGAGAAACGGTGGCATTTTCTTGCCATGCTTTTTTGGTATGGGATAATAAATGTACCAAATGAGCAAAGCGACTTAATACACCTATGTGTTCGGGGTGAGAGGAGTATGCCATCAGATTTTGCCACATTCCTTCAGGCAACATAAAACCCAATACCATGCGTTCTAAGCCTTGTTGCCATGTGAATAAATGACTGTTTTCATCACCCTGCTCAGCGCGGTCATGTTTATCACTGCCCCAGCGAATATTTAATTGTGCGACTGTATCATATAATAGAGGTAAATCTTCGCGACTAATTTGGTGTTTATCTAATATGAGCTGACTATCTAGCAAAGCTAACAATTTATCTGCCTCAAAGCGACTATTTAATACTTCCAAAGTTTGAGCCAAGCTATCTAGTAATGCCTGGTGGCGTGATAATTTAATATCCGATACGCTATAGGGTAAAGGTGTGGACGAATGTTTACCAAATATCGCTTCAATATAAGGTGTGTAAGGTTCAATATGTGGCATTAATACTGCAATTTGGTGTGGTTGCAGATGCGGTTTGTTATGTAATAATTTGAGCAGTTGATCTTTTAGAATTTGCAATTCCCGCAAAGGGCTGTGGGCGGCATGAATACTTAGACTATCATCAGCACACAATTGTGCGATAGGATTGCTTGTATCAATATTGGGTGCGATGGTTTGAATATAAGCAGCATGTTGTTTTAACCAGCCTGTTTGTGCGGCGGTTTCTGGCAAAGTAAGTGTTTGAATATGTTGTTGTATGCTGTGTAATAGAC
>CAKARD010000004.1 GCA_916720425.1 uncultured Kingella sp.
CCAAATGAATAAGCGTTTTGCGCACTGGCATTGGCTTTTGTACCAATCGCCGTTGAATTCACGCCACTGGCTATAGAATCCGTACCCGATGCAGAAGCATTTGCTTGAGACGCATTCGCATTGGTACCAATTGCGGTTGCATTAGCCGTCTTAGCAGCAGCAGCATCTAATGCTGTTTTTGCGGCATCCAATGCAGTTTTCTTCGCAGCAATATCTGCTGCATTGCCTTGACCTACAGCCGCGTTGTAATCGTTTTCTGCTTGGTTATAAGCTTGTAGCAATGTTGCATTGCCAACAGTTGCATTATGACCCATTGCGATGGTATCGTTTCCCGTTGCATTGGCCACCGAACCAAACGCTAAAGAGTTCTCACCACGTGCACGTGTTTTTACACCCGTAGCAACGGATGCATTGCCATAAGTAATCGCATTGACACCCATGGCTACAGAACCTGCACCCAAAGATTGGGTTGTCGCACCGACTGCAATAGAGGCATCACCTACTGAAGAGGTACGCATATAGCGTGCATTAACATTACCAGAAGACAAACGTTTTTTAGCGTCTTCATTGCTGCCTACTTTTTCATTAATCTTATCCGATACGGTATCTACAGATAAAACACCATTGTTTAGTTTTAATTCAGAAATTGAACTTGCTAAAACAGAGGCAGCTTTATCAATATCATCACCACCGATTGAGATAGATGAATTACCAATGGCATTGGTGTCTGCACCCAAAGCGGTAGCTTGGTCGCCATATACATAAGCACGTGAACCTACTGCGGTAGATTGTGCAATGTCAAATGCTTCATTTAAATTATTGTTTGCATAGGCGCCAATCAGCACATCACCATGCAAACCAGCTGATGTTGCGTTATAACCCAAAACCACAGAGCCTATCTGCCCCGAAGCGTTGGCATAATTATCACGAGAAACAACATTTGTACTTGATGTTTGTAATTTTGGCTTAGCGCTGCTTCCGCCACCAATAGCAATGTCTTGTGACATTTCAGTATTCGCTTCTGCACCTATCGCAATCGCACTGGTCGCATTACCACCTTTACGGGTCGCATATTGAGCAGTGGTTGCATTGGTACCAAAGGCGATTGAATTGACACCTGTAGCATTGGCTGTTGTACCAAAGGCGGTTGAATTGTCCGCGCTGGCATTCGCACTGGTACCAATTGCAGTGGCGTTTTGCACAGCAGAAGCATTCCCTGCAGACGCACCTGTACCAAAAGCAATATCATTTGTACCATTAGCACGCGAATTCAAACCAATAGAAATAGTTTGGCAGCCTGTTGCTGTAGCATTAGACATCATTGCCATTGTGTCTTGACCATTGGCGTTGGTTTGGCTATTTCTCTGATAATTTGTATTTTTTTGACCACCTAGTGTGGTTGTAGCTGCCGCATTAAAAATATCAGCAGAACCAATTGCAATAGAACGATAACCTGTCGCATTTGCAGAGTGTCCCATTGATAAAGACCCTTCTCCATCAGCTAAAGCCACATTACCAATTGCTTGCGCATAATCAGAAATTGCTGCAGATTGACGACCAATTGCCAACGCTGTATTACCACCTGCATAAGAAGCTGGACCAATTGCAACAGAAGAAATACCTTTTCCTGTTGCTCCTGCACCCAAGGCAGCACCTAAGCCATAACTAAATGCACTATCACCTATAGCAGTACCGCCGCGTTCAGCTGCACTTCTATAACCCACCGCTGTAGAAGTAGAATGTTTAAACTTCTCAATAGTTAAACCACCATCTTTAGTTGTTAAGGCTGATGAAATAGTTAATGGATTACCAGGGTTCTCTCGCGTATCATGTGCAGTAGACGCACCTGTCGCTTGTGCATAAGCACCAATAGCTACAGCACCACTATCACGTCCCACCTTAGATGTGGCATTATAGCCAATAGCCACACCAACCAGCTCAGACCCAGCAGTATCATCATTCATGCCTACATATGCTTTACTACCAATAGCAACAGCATCCACATGAGAAGCTGGTCCTATTGGAGAATCAACAACTTTTGCAGAATCAGTTGCAGTACCATCTTTATTCAATTGTCGCTGTACAGTTGTAGTATCACTAATTACTACAGATGCCGCTTCTGCATTCAGTGCTGTTAACTGCAATGCCGCAGCCGTCACGGCTAATGCCAGTGCTTTTTTAGATTTACTTGATTTTCCGCGTGCGGTTGCCAATTCTGACACCGCTGTGTATGTATTTGTCGTTTCGTTATATACGACACGGTAAGTATGATTCATTATCGTTTCCTTACTATTTGTTAATCTCACCAACGCCGCAGCGTTCTCTCTTCTATCATCGTTGCGTATTTAGGCGCAATAAGTACCTAAAAGGACAAAATGCCCCCATAACACACTTTATCCATATTGCCTTATTGTATTTAAAACCAATAAAAATAGCAATGTCCCCACTTTTTCTATGCTTTAGTTGTAACTTTATTTGCACTTTAAAGCAATTACAGTACCAAACTGCACGCAATTGTGTTATATCATGTACAGAAATGTAAAACTGACGCACACTATCATTAACCTATTGTTTGGCCAATCACGATGCTTTGCCTATGTCCCAACAAATATATTTGATTTCTAAATATTCCTCGATGCCGTATTGACTGCCTTCGCGTCCCAAACCGCTGGCTTTTATGCCGCCAAAGGGTGCCACTTCATTGCTGATTAAGCCTGTGTTAATGCCCACCATGCCGTATTCTAAGGCTTCACTAATGCGCCATTGTCGTGCGCTGTTTTGGGTGAACACATAGGCCGCCAATCCAAAATCGGTATGATTGGCGGCGTGAATCACCTCATCTTCATCATCAAACACAAACACGGGGCATAATGGGGCAAAGGTTTCTTCTTGAGCCAGGCGCATTTTGGCGTGGGCGTGTTTGAGTACAGTGGGTTCAAAATAGGTGCCGCCTAGTGTGCTGCGTTTGCCGCCTGTTAGGCATTGTGCGCCTTGCTTGAGTGCGTCTGCAATGTGTGCTTCGATTTTTTGTACCGCCGCTTCATCAATTAGGCATGTTTGGTTGACACCCGCCTCCAGCCCGTTGCCTAACACCAGTTTGGTTTTGACTGCATGGGTAAGTTGCTCGCAAAAGGTGTCATAAATGCGGCGTTGCACATACACGCGATTGGTGCAAACACAGGTTTGTCCACTATTGCGAAACTTGCTGGCGATCAGTCCCTCAATCGCTTCTGCAATGGGTGCATCATCAAAGACAATAAATGGCGCATTGCCCCCCAGCTCTAAACTCAACTTTTTAATGTGTGTGGCACTTTGGCGCATTATGATTGCACCCACTTCGGTAGAACCTGTAAAACTGATTTTTCGTACCACTGGGTGTTCACACAAAATTTTACCCAATGCAACGGGATCGCCGCTGATGATTTGTAACAGTGATTCAGGTACGCCCGCTTGTTGTGCCAAATGCCATAATGCATAGGCAGATAAAGGGGTTTGTTCGGCTGGTTTCACTAACATGGCGCAACCAGCAGCCAAAGCTGGGGCGGCTTTGCGTGTTATCATGGCAGAAGGAAAATTCCATGGAGTAATAGCAGCACTCACGCCTATGGCTTGTTTGAGTACCAATAATTTTTGTGTCGGCTTAACGCTGCTTAAAATATCGCCTTCTATGCGCCGTGCTTGTTCGGCAAACCAGCGAACAAATGAGGCGGCATAAGCAATCTCACCACGCGATTCAGTCAAACATTTACCTTGCTCCAGCGTCATCAATCGCGCCAAATCTTCTTGGTGCGCCAAAATCAAATCATACCAACGCCATAAAATATCCGCACGTGATAAAGCTGTTTGCGCGGCCCATTGTTTTTGCGCCCGCTGAGCGGCATGAATTTTATCTGTCAATTGTTCTGCTGGTGTGGTGCGAACATACGCCAAAATATCGCCTGTAGCTGGATTGTGTATAGCAAAATTATCGGCTTGTTTTATAAAACTAACATCGGTATGAGAGAGTAAATAAGTTAGATTTTGCATGATAATGTTACCCAAAATAAAAGTGCAATTTTACGCTTGATTATGGTTTAATTGATACAATAATGTCTTTTATGTGTTGAGAGTGGCAATGTTTCACCGTTTTTTTCTTAATCGGCACTGGTTAAGCTGGTCGTTTTTGGGTACGCTCGTTTTATTAGGTGCCACGTGGTACAAGGTTCAATTAGACGTGCAAATTAACGAATGGTTTGGCAAATTTTACGATCGCATTCAAGATATATTAAAAGCCCCCAATAGTATCTCATTTGATGAGTTTTTAGCCTTAACAATGAATTTCGCTCAAATTGCGGCAATTTATATTATTGTGGCCGTGCTGACTGATTTTATTGCCAAACATTATATTTTTCGTTGGCGCACAGCCATGACGGATTACTATTGCGAACACTGGCAAAGCGTCCGTCACATAGAGGGCGCATCACAACGCATACAAGAAGACACCATGCGTTTTGCTAAAATTATGGAATCTTTGGGGATCAGCTTTATTCGTGTCATTTTAACACTGGTGGCTTTTTTGCCTATATTACAAAAACTGAGCCATGATGTCCCTACCTTGCCTTGGATAGGTGAGGTTTCTGGCTCTATGGTTTTTGTTGCATTGGTCTTTTCGGCATTAGGCACGGTTATCTTAGCTATGGTGGGAATAAAACTGCCAGGATTGGAATACAACAATCAGCGTGTAGAAGCAGCCTATCGCAAAGAATTGGTGCTGGGAGAAGACAGTGAACAATACGCTGCGCCACTCACTTTGAATGAATTATTTGGTTATGTGCGCCACAACAATTATATTTTATATGCGCATTATTTATATTTTGATTTAGCACGTTGGTCATATTTGCAATTTTCGGTTATTGTTCCTTATATTGCCTTAGGGCCCAGCTTGATTGCGGGCTTACTCACACTTGGAACCATGAGCCAAACAGTTCGTGCGTTTGGTAAAGTACAAGATTCGTTTCAGTTTTTGGTGCAATCATGGCCAACCATTGTGGAACTGCTCTCCATTTACAAACGTCTGAATGCTTTTGAACAGCAAATCAAAGAGGTAACTTAATTTTTATCATGAACACGCGTTGCGCCGCGTACCACGCCGTGATAGTAACCACATTTATGGTTCAATCCTCGTTCAAATCAGGGCAAATGCCATACAATAAACACAATGGCGTATAAAGTATCATTTCTGCGCCACGTATCACTTTTTGAGTGGGCGTGGCATCGGGAGGCAAACCCACTGCACACGAAGACAACAAGAATACAATCAAGATAACACGCAACATGGTTATTTTGCCTTTAAAATTTGATAGAGTTGACGCAACTTATTCCATTGCTTTACCCAATAATGGCATTTTATTTTGCCTTGGGCTTGGGTTTGCTTTTGTTGTTGTAGCCAATTAATGGCGGTCAAAACATCAATCACACGATGGTGTTGAGAATGAATATATTGTGGGTAATACACCAGCGCACCACTGATTAATTCGAGTAAAGTGAGCGACCGATTGCGGCGCGACAAAGTTAAGCGATCCTGTGTTAAACCCCAGTGCGCATAAAATGGTGAACCATAACAATAAACGATTTTACCACGCAACAAGGCTTCAAAACCTGCCAATGAGGTCATGGTGTGCAACTCGTCACACCAATCTATACACTGAATAATATCTGCATTGTATACCACACAATCTGCCCATTGCTGAACCAGTTCATCAGCAATGCTCCCCATGCGATTACCGCTAACGACATCAGGGTGCGGTTTATATACAATAAACGCATCAGGGTGATGCTCACGCACAGTGCGCAATAATTCTGCGTTAGTATGAATATCGGGCGAACCATATCGTATTGATGCGTCATCTTCTACTTGTCCCACCACCAATAATACCCGTTGGTTTTGCGCCTTATCGGGCAACGAAAACTCAGCTTGCCCCACATTATATTTGCTTATTTTGCTGGCAATTAAAATTTGTTGAATTTGTTTAGCCTGCTCCAAATCTGTTTGACTAAACCATTTATTTTGCAATATCCATTCTAATCGCGAGGGCTGTTGCGCATTAAAATAAATACCCATATCATCTATAACCAAAGACAAAGGCGGTACTAAATTAGACCCCAAACCCACACTGCGTACAAAGCCATCTTCCATATGCACAACTGGCAATTGATGCTGCTTTGCCCACGCCAAGTATTCAGATTTCCCCATACCCCATACTAATAAACGGCTATTTTTTTGGGGAACATCAGGCAATTGAGCAACGGTTTTAACGCAATGCAAATGGCAATGCGGCAGGGCAAAAAAAGGAGCAATCGCATGGCGTTTCCACCACGACAAACCCACAGCATAAATCTCCCCTCGTATTCGTTGCATGTATGATTTCATTTGTGCCAGATAATGCAAAACATCGTCTAATTGACCAGTTTGTCCTGTATTGGGGTTAATATAACAAGAATAATGATAATACGCTGCAACAAATAACTGCACCAAGCTACGCGGCGCACGTCTGCCCATTTGTTGTAACACAGCCACGCCTGCATGACGATCATCAGTCAATCCCCAACCCGCATACCACGCACGCCCAAACACCACTACAGGCTTACCACACAGTAAAGCTTCAAAACCCATGTGCGAAGTGACACAATAGACTTTGTCCACATGCTTTAATAATGAAATGGGATGAATATCATCGCCCAATACACGCACCCGTGGGTGGCTCAAATGTGCATCAAAATAACCACGCTTTTTGCCACATAATACATCTGGGTGCGTTTTAATCCAGATTTCTGACAGAGGGTTTTCTTGATACGCTGCTTCAAAAGCAGCCATAAAACTAGATGCATCTGCCTCACCGTATTGCACCGCCATATCCCCCACAGTTTGATCAATCAATAAAACGATGGATTGAGGTAACGGGCTTATTGATAAGTCTGATGCATGATTATATTTAGACAAACCTTGTTCCACAATATACGTCATGGCATGTTGCGCCTGTTCAATTTCATTTGTGGTAGGAATGTGTTGCAAAATCAATTGCTCCAAGCGAGAAGGGCACGAAGTATCATAATAAATCCCCATATCGTCCCACACCAAAGCCAAAGGCGGATAGCCTTCCACCCCCAAGCCCAACGAACGTATAAAGCCATCTTCTAGCGCAATATAAGGCAATTGATGTTTTGCTGCATACTGTTGAGCCTTGCGAGAACTGGGACGCCATCCCCAACCTGCCACAGCTTCATCGCATCCACGCTGTGGTTTTCCCATATGCCATTGTGGGAAAAATGAGGATAAATGTGCAATTTTGCGAATACCACGCGAAAAAACGGCAATTTTTTGTTGCGCCATATTTCTATCTTAGTCTATAACATTATTAACTTAAAAACATTTGAATTTTAGCACGTTGCTATCTTAAACTTGCACAAAAAGCATTTTTTCACTATAATACACGCGCCCAATTTTGGGTATTTTTTATTAAATATGCTCGCACCAAACACATAAAGGGTGCTTTTTTATAAAAAGTTCTTGTGCTGGTGTATGCTTTTAACCCTTTTAAGGAAATATTATGTCTCAAATTACTATGCGCCAAATGATGGAAGCAGGCGTTCACTTTGGCCATCAAACACGTTACTGGAATCCCAAAATGGCACCATACATTTTTGGTGCGCGTAACAAAATTCACATCATCAACTTAGAAAAAACTTTGCCTCTGTTCCAAGAAGCACAAGAAGTGGTTCGCCGTTTGGTTGCTAACAAAGGCACCATTTTATTTGTTGGTACCAAACGCCAAGCTCGCGAAATCATCAAAGAAGAAGCGACACGCGCAGGGATGCCCTATGTGGATCACCGTTGGTTGGGTGGCATGTTGACCAATTATAAAACTGTCAAACAATCTATCAAACGCTTGGAAGAAAAAACCACCGTTTTAGCCAATGCTGAAAACAGCGGTTACAACAAAAAAGAATTGTTGGATTTGACTCGCGAAGTGGAAAAATTAGAACGCTCATTAGGCGGTATCAAAAACATGAAAGGCTTGCCTGATGCGATTTTTGTTATTGACACGGGCTATCAACATGGTACTTTAGTAGAAGCCGCTAAATTAGGCATTCCTGTTATCGCTGTTGTTGATACCAATAATAGTCCTGATTTAGTAAAACACGTGATCCCTGGTAACGATGACTCTGCCAAAGCCATTCGTTTATACTGCCGTGGTATTGCAGATGCAGTGTTAGAAGGCAAAAACCAAGCCGTAGCAGAAACCTTAGCAGCGGCACAGGCGGCGACTGAATAAGTCGTTTTATGACACAGGCTGTCTGAAAACGATTCAGACAGCTTATTTTATATAATCAAATTGATTTTTGGAGACAAAACATGGCAGAAATTACTGCAAAAATGGTTGCCGATCTACGTGCTGCCACTGGTTTGGGCATGATGGAATGCAAAAAAGCCTTGGTAGAAGCTGAAGGCAACATGGAAAAGGCTGAGGAAATTTTGCGTATTAAATCAGGTGCAAAAGCAGGTAAACTGGCTGGCCGCACCGCAGCTGAAGGCGTGTTGGCCTATGCCATTGAGGGTAATGTTGGCGCATTGGTTGAAGTAAACTGTGAAACTGACTTTGTGGCAAAAGATGCTGGCTTTGTTGCATTTGCTAATTTTGTTGCTAAAACCGCAGTTGAAAAACAACCCACAACAATTGAAGAATTGAGCACATTGGTTGAGAATGAACGCAAAGAGGTTATTGCTAAATTAGGTGAAAACATTTCTGTGCGCCGCTTTGAAATCATCAAAACTCAAAACAGCTTAACTGCTTATATTCACGGGGCATTAGCAACGGAAGGAGTATTGGTAGAATTTAAAGGTGCAGAGGACATCGCACGCAAAGTGGGCATGCATATTGTGGCTGCTAAACCTCAATGCGTACGCGAAGATCAAGTTCCTTCAGATTTAATTGAAAAAGAACGCCATATTTATACAGAACAGTCTATTGCTTCTGGTAAACCAGCGGAAATTGCAGCAAAAATGGTAGAAGGTCGCATTAAAAAATTCTTGGCAGAAATCACATTGCATGGCCAAGATTTTGTGATGAATCCTGAACAAACTGTTGCTCAATTCTTAAAAGATCAGGGTGCAGAAGTGATTCATTTTGTACGCTACAAAGTGGGCGATGGTATTGAGAAAAAAGAAGTGGATTACGCTGCGGAAGTCGCTGCTGCAGCCAAAGTGTAATCAAGTTAAAAAAAACAGCATGCTATTTTTGTATGCTGTTTTTATTATTTAGAATCCGCGCTCACTTTCCTTTAAAAATGCAGTCTCTTCGGGCGTGTTTTTTCGACCCAAAATGGCATTACGATGTGGATACCGCCCAAAGCGGTCTATGACTTCTTTGTGTTTAAGCTCAAAATCCAAAGTATAAGCTGATGTGTGTTTAGCAAATAGACGCCGTCCTATTTCATGAACAACTCGACTTTCACTGTGCATAAAAGGCATTAGCGCAAATTGTTTATATTCAGGCAACATAAAACCAAATTCTTCATTACTAATCATTTCCTGCGCCAAAATCAGTGCCATGCCATCTTGCGCAAAAGCACGCGCATCATGACGAAAAATATTGCGTGAAAATTGATCTAATACAATAATCTCCGCCAAACGACCATATACCCCATCACGCCACTCATACAACTCTCCTTGCGATCCTGCTTGCCAGCATTCCATAAAATTAACTCGAATAATGTCATCAAAATCATTACTTTGTTTAAACCAATTTCCACGACTAGCATCATCAAACCAAAAATCTAAAATATTTTGTGCCACAGTCATAACGTGTCTTTTCTCCTGTTTATATGCATTTATCTGAATATAGCCCAAAATGAGTTAAAATAACAGTTTATTTTTCAATCGGAAAGTATTATGAATCATCGCAATCAACAACTATTTGAACGTTCTAAACAAATTATACCTGGTGGCGTGAATTCTCCCGTACGCGCCTTTGGTAGTGTGGGCGGTGTGCCACGCTTTATACAAAAAGCACAAGGGGCTTTTGTTTGGGACGCAAACCAACAACGTTATATTGATTATGTCGGCTCTTGGGGGCCTGCAATTGTAGGACATGCGCATCCCGAAGTCATAGAAACAGTACGCAAGGTAGCATTAGATGGCTTATCTTTTGGTGCACCAACGGAAGCAGAAATCGTTATTGCTGAAGAAATCGCTAAAATTATGCCTAGTATAGAACGCTTACGCTTGGTCAGCTCAGGAACTGAGGCGACCATGAGTGCCATTCGTTTAGCACGAGGCTACACTCAGCGTGACAACATCATCAAATTTGAAGGCTGTTATCATGGGCATTCAGACAGCCTATTGGTCAAAGCAGGCAGTGGTTTATTGACTTACGGCAACCCAAGCTCTGCAGGCGTGCCACAAGATTTTACTAAACATACCATTGTTTTGCCTTATAACGATATCGCTGCTTTGCAACAATGTTTTGAGGAAATCGGTACAACCATCGCTTGTGTGATTATTGAACCTTTTGCGGGCAATATGAATTTGGTGCGTCCTTCGGCAGAGTTTATCCAAACCCTACACCAATTAACCCAAAAACATGGCACAGTATTAATTTATGATGAGGTGATGACAGGCTTTCGGGTTGCGTTGGGCGGCGCACAATCTTTGCATGGAATCACGCCTGATTTAACCACTATGGGCAAAGTAATTGGTGGGGGCATGCCTTTGGCAGCATTTGGCGGTAAAAAAGAAATTATGGATTGCTTATCTCCTTTGGGCAGCGTTTATCAAGCAGGAACCTTATCAGGCAATCCCATTGCTGTTGCAGCGGGTCTAAAAACGCTAGAAATCATCCAACGTCCTCATTTTTATGAAAACCTCACGGCAAAAACTGAGCAATTGGTACAAGGATTAAGCTACGTTGCACAACAAGCAGGCGTACCCTTTAGCGCAGATCATGTTGGAGGGATGTTTGGGTTATATTTTGCTGCACAAATTCCACACAATTATGCGGATATGGCTGCATCTAATATTGAGGCATTTAAAACCTTCTTTCATGGTATGCTGGATCAAGGTGTGGCATTTGGACCTTCTGCTTACGAGGCATGTTTTATGTCAGCGGCACATACATCAGAATTAATTGAAGAAACCATTGCAGCAGCCAGCCAAGTTTTTCAAAAAATGGATTAATTTATGATGAAACAAACATTCAACCAAATATTCAGCTGGTTTGAAAATCGCATCAATCCCTATCCAAATGACCATCCCGTTACCCCGCAAAAAGGCTTGTTTCCCTTTATTTGGAGCAGTATGCAAGGAATGCGCGGCTGGATTTTATTACTGGCTCTATTTTCGGCAGGCAATGGGATTTTAGAAGCGATTTTGTTCCAGTTTATGGGCAGTATTGTAGATTGGCTGGGAAAATATACACCACAAACCTTATTACACGAACACGGCTGGGCTATGTTGGGCATGATGTTTGTGTTATTATTTTCAGTGCTATGGCGATTTGGTAATTCACTGGTGCGTTTGCAAACCTTGCAAGGCGTATTTCCCATGCGTTTACGCTGGAATTTTCACCGCTTAATGTTGGCGCAATCACTAGGATTTTATCAAGATGAGTTTGCTGGACGGGTATCGGCAAAAGTCATGCAAACTGCCCTTGCTGTACGTGAAGTCGTGATGACCATAGTTGGTATGGTGGTGTATGTTTTGGTGTATTTTGCAACCACAGGAGTCATTTTAGCGTCTTTAGATGGCTGGTTATTATTGCCGTTTGTTTTGTGGCTTATCTTGTTTGGTTTAACCATGAAAATCCTGATTCCCAAACTTGCCAAAACCGCCCAACGCCAAGCAGATGCACGTAGCTTAATGACAGGGCGCATCACCGATGCCTATTCCAACATCACCACAGTCAAGCTATTTTCACATGGTGCACGAGAAGCACGTTATGCCAAAGAAAGCATGGAAGAATTTATGCTCACCGTTCATGCACAAATGCGTTTAGCCAGTTTATTGGATACCAGTACTTTTGCCGTGAATGCATTTTTAACTTTATCCACTGCGGTTATTGGTGTGAGCTTATGGTTGGCAGGAAACGTTAGTGCTGGTGCTGTTGCTGTTGCCATTACCATGGCATTACGCATTAATGGTCTGTCTCAATACATTATGTGGGAAAGTGCCATGCTCTTTGAAAACATCGGTACCGTTACCGATGGCATGGCCACTTTATCCAAACCACATACCATTTTAGACAAACCACAAGCCTTAGCACTTAAAATAGAACACGGTACCATTGCCTTTAATCACGTAGATTTTAGCTATGAAAGCGGAAAGCCCTTGCTTAATGGTTTTAATTTACAAATTAAAGCGGGAGAAAAAGTTGGTTTAATTGGACGCAGCGGTTCGGGTAAATCTACCTTAGTTAATTTACTATTACGCTTTTACGAACCTCAAAGCGGCACCATTACCATAGATGGGCAAAATATTAATGATGTTACCCAAGAGAGTTTACGTGCTCAAATTGGCTTAGTGACACAAGATACCAGTTTGTTGCACCGCTCAGTGCGCGATAATATTATTTATGGTCGCCCCAATGCCAGCGATGAAGACATGCGTCAGGCAGCAGAACGTGCTGAAGCTGCTGATTTTATTCCACAACTCACTGATGCCAAAGGTCGCACAGGCTACGATGCACATGTAGGCGAACGTGGCGTAAAACTATCAGGTGGACAGCGTCAACGCATTGCTATTGCACGTGTTATGCTAAAAGATGCGCCTATTTTGATTTTAGACGAAGCCACCAGTGCATTGGATAGTGAAGTAGAAGTGGCCATTCAACAAAGTCTAGACAAAATGATGGATGGTAAAACCGTGATCGCTATTGCACACCGTTTATCCACCATTGCCGCCATGGACAGATTAATTGTGTTGGATAAAGGAAAAATTGTGGAACAAGGTACACACGCCCAACTCCTCGCTCAAAATGGTTTATACGCAAAATTATGGGCTCACCAAAGCGGCGGGTTTTTAGCCGAACATGTAGAACCGTAAAACCTATAACTGGGTAATGCTAAAAAACTGCACGAGATTTATCGTGCAGTTACTGTTTAAATCTTACCACATGGTTTCCTAGATTTAATTGAATGGGGTTTCAAGGATTTTGAACCTATAATTGACAATATTGATAACCAATTTAGTTGAAGTATTAGATTTTTTATTCTTTTTCTAGCGCTCATAATCCATAATATTTAAAAAGGCACGAGCCCGCTCGGTTTGTGGATTTTTAAAGAATAGTTTGGGGGTGTTTTGTTCAATAATTTTGCCTTTATCCATAAAAACAATACGATGAGCTACTTTTTCAGCAAATGCCATTTCATGAGTAACAATAAGCATACTCATGCCTTCTTGCGCCAATTCCAATACCACATCTAAAACTTCACGCACCATTTCAGGATCTAATGCGGCCGTAATTTCATCTAATAAAATGGCTTCAGGATTCATACACAAAGCACGAACAATAGCAATACGCTGTTTTTGCCCGCCCGATAGTTCACGTGCAAAAGCCATTTTGCGATCATATAAACCTACACGCTTGAGCAGTGCATCGGCTTGTGCTTCAACTTCAGCACGATCGCGTTTTTGTGCTTTGATGGGCCCGAGTAAAATATTGTCTATAACATTCATGTGAGCAAATAATTCATAACTTTGAAATACCATGCCTACTTTTTGGCGCGCCTTTTCCCAAGAAATATCTTTGCCAAATTCACCCACCTCTCTCATGCTGATGTGGCCACTTTGAATGGTTTCCAAGCCATTCACACAACGCAACAGCGTGGATTTACCACAACCAGATGCCCCTAATACCACCACCACTTCACCTTTGTGTAAGTCTAAACTTAGATTTTCAATCGCAACCATGTCGCCATATTTTTTATGTAGATTTTTAATGCTGATGAGGGTTTCTTGTGAATTCACGCTGTCCATTTTTGCTCCAATCGACTGGCAATAAGTGATAAGGGGTAACAAATAATAAAATATAAAACAAAAATCAAACCATACACCCATAAAGAAGCATTCGGTTGTGTCAGCAATGAGTTTTCTATGATTTGTTGCCCCACTTTAACCATTTCTATCACACCAATCAACGCAGCCAATGAACTGGTTTTGACCATACGTGTAAATAGATTAATGGTACTGGGTAACACACGGCGCAAACCTTGAGGCAATTCTATAAAAATAAAAATTTGTACGCGGCTTAAACCCAGTGCCAACCCTGCTTCAATTTGATGTTTGTCTATAGATTGCAATGCACCACGCACCAAATCACCCATTTCTGCTGTACCCCATAGGGTAAAAATACCAACACAAACCCATAACCCATCTACATGAATACCAGTCCACGTGGGAAAACCAAAATAAATAATAAATAACCATACCAGCAGTGGCACAATGCGTATGGTTTCCAAATAAAAACGACATAAGGCTCGTAATGCTATCCAACGTGATCGCATCAATAAACCAAATAATGTGCCTAATATTAGTGATAACCCAACTGAAATAAACGAAATTTTGGCTGTTAAATAAACACCTGCCGCCAAGCGTTGCATATTTTGACCTTGCAATAACCAATCAAGCACCATATTTTGCTCTCCGTGCACGTTTTTCTGCTTTATGCACCCAAATAGAAATAGGCAATAAAATAATTAAATAACTGATAAACAATAAAAATAAGGCTTCGTTAGTTTTGTAATCCATACCAATAATGTCTTTAGTTAAAAACATTAATTCGGCCACTGCTACGGCACTGATGACCGAAGTTTCTTTGATAAGAAATAATATATTTGCGCCAATGGCAGGCAGGGAAATCGCCCAAGCTTGAGGCAATACTACATAACGTAATATTTGTATGCGTGATAAACCTATGGCTTTGGCTGCTTCGGTTTGACCTTGTGGTACCGCCAATAAACCTGCACGCATGGCTTCAGCCATATAGCTTGCACCCAAAAAAGTCAGTGCCAGCACCCCACAAGTAAAGCCATTAAGCTTAATGCCTATTTTGGGTAACCCGTAATACAGAAAAAATAGCTGAATTAATAAAGGTGTATTGCGTGATAACTCTACATAAACACGACAAATGTTTTGCCAAATGGGAATACGATAGGCCATCCCCATCGCAACAGGTAAGCCACATAATAGCGATAATATGACACCATATAAAGATAATTGCACACTAAGCCAAGCGGCATGATAAAAACGTGGCAAAACTTGTACCACATAAGACCAATCCATCTATTCATCCTTTTTGAAAGTATTGAATATCAATAATGACGTTGTATCACAAATTGCGCTAATTGTTGTAAACGTAATGCACGCTCACCCAGTGGAATGATACTGTGCAGAGCCTGTTCAATAAGTTGCTGGGCATATTGCCGCGCAGCAGACAAACCCATGAGTTTTACATAGGTGGGTTTATTAGCCATTTCATCTTTGCCAGCGGTTTTGCCTAGTGTTGCGGTATCGGCTTCACAGTCTAATACATCATCTATCACTTGAAAGGCCAATCCCAAACAACCAGCATAGTCATCTAGGGCAGAAAATGTGGCCTCATCTATATCAGGACAACAGAGCGCGCCTAACTCTACAGCAGCGCGAATCAAGGCACCAGTTTTAAGACGGTGCATGTGTTCCAATTGTGCTTGCGACATATCACAATTGATATGTGCTAAATCAATGGCTTGTCCTCCCGCCATGCCTAAGCTACCTGATGCGCGTGCTAAGGTATGCAACATGCGCAATTGTCGTTGTGGGGATAAAAGCGTGGGTTGTGATAAACAATCAAAAGCCAAGCTTTGCAATGCATCACCAACCAACAAAGCTGTGGCTTCATCAAACTGGACATGACAAGTAGCTTTGCCACGACGTAAATCATCATTATCCATCATGGGCATATCATCATGTACCAATGAATACACATGAATGCATTCCACTGCCGCCATAGCTTGATGACAAGCTGCCTCAATGCAATGACCAAGTTGAGCGGCAGCTAAAACTAATTGAGGACGTAAACGTTTGCCACCATCCAAAGTGCTGTATCGCATGGCATCATGTAAATGCGTGGGCATCAGCGATGGGGCAGGCAAAATTGTTTGTAAAATTTGTTCGGTTTGGATAATGGTTTGCGCTTGCCATTGAGTAAAGTCATTCACGTTCTGGCTCCCATGAAGTTAATTGTTGGTTTTCTAACACCATAATGGCTTGCTCGGCAGTATCGAGTTTTTCTTGGCAATACTGCAACAAACGCATGCCTTCTTCGTATTGTGCTATCGCTTCATCTAACGATAATAGGGGAGAATTAAGCTGTTGGGTAATGTTTTCCAAACGCCCCAATGCATCTTCAAAATTTTTGGGTGAGGACTTGCGAGCCATAGTTATTTTTAGAATACAATAAAAAACGTGTATTATATGCTCTAATCCCATGACTAATAAAATGGTTTACCCTTTTTCTACTGTCAAACGCCCTATGTCACTCAAAGTGGGTGTATAGGTTTTCTAATTTTTTTGGATACTAAGGAACAGAATATGTGCGGTATCGTTGGTGCCATCCGCTCAGCACCTAAAAATGTAGTGGAATTTTTAACCGATGGCTTAAAACGCTTGGAATATCGTGGCTATGATTCATCTGGTATTGCCGTATTGATGGACGGTAAAATTAAACGTATTCGCCGTATTGGACGCGTTGCCAATATGGAATGTGCCGCGCAAGAACAAGGTATAACCGGACAACTTGGCATTGGACACACTCGCTGGGCAACCCACGGCGGGGTTACCGAACCTAACGCACACCCTCATATTTCAGGTGGCAAGATCGCCGTAGTACACAATGGCATTATTGAAAATTTTGAAAGTGAACGTTCTCGCCTACAAAATTTAGGTTACACATTTGAATCACAAACCGACACCGAAGTGATTTCTCATAGCATCCGTCATGAATATGATCAAAATCAAGGGGATTTGCTGACCGCTGTGCAAGCCGCTTGTGCGCGATTTCATGGTGCCTATGCCATTGCTGTCATCTGCCAAGATATGCCACAAAATATGGTGGTGGCACGCATGGGGTGTCCCCTGTTAGTCGCGCTGGGTCAAGGGGAAACCTTTATTGCATCTGATGTTTCAGCAGTCGTTGCCTTCACGCGCAAAATTTGCTATTTGGAAGATGGCGACATTGCCCTATTAAATACCCATGGCTTGGTAAAATTATTAGACAAATCAGGAAAAGTTGCACACCGCACCATTACAAATTCTGCCTTATCCTTAGCCTCACTTGAATTGGGTGCATATAACCACTTTATGCAAAAAGAAATTCACGAACAACCACGTGCCGTTGCCGATACAGCCGAAGTTTTTTTAGACGGTGGGTTTGTGCCAGACAATTTTGGTCAAAATGCCCAAGCGGTTTTTGAAAACATAAACAGCATTAAATTATTGGCATGTGGCACTTCCTATTACGCTGCACTAACTGGAAAATACTGGTTAGAAAGCATAGCCCAAATCCCATGTGATGTAGAAATTGCCAGTGAATACCGTTATCGTGATGTGATTTCACAACCCAAACAACTCATTATCACATTATCACAATCAGGCGAAACACTAGACACTATGGAAGCATTAAAATTTGCACAATCCATAGGACATCAACACAGCTTGTCTATTTGTAATGTGATGGAATCCGCATTACCACGTAATAGCGAATTAGTCTTATACACACGAGCAGGAGCGGAAATCGGTGTAGCCTCAACCAAGGCCTTTACCACACAACTGGTCGTCTTATTTGGTTTAGCGGTCACTTTGGGACGATTACGTGGCATCATCAATGATCAAGATATCACCCAATTTAGTCAATCCCTGCGTGAACTATCAGGTAGCATTCAACACGCCTTAAACTTAGAACCCCAAATTGCCATTTGGGCACAAAAATTTGCTAAAAAAAATAGCGCGTTATTTTTAGGGCGGGGCATTCATTATCCCATTGCCCTAGAAGGTGCCTTAAAACTCAAAGAAATCACTTACATTCATGCTGAAGCCTATCCTGCAGGCGAACTTAAACACGGTCCCTTAGCATTGGTAGATGAAAATATGCCCGTAGTAGTGATTGCTCCACAAGATGGTTTATTGGACAAAATTAAAGCCAATATGCAAGAAGTGTCGGCACGTGGTGGTGAATTATTTGTCTTTACTGATTTAGACAGCGAATACGAAAGCAACTCAGAACAAATTCATGTGATCCGCACACCGCGTCATGTAGGAGTATTATCACCCATTGTGCATACCATTCCCGTGCAATTGTTAGCATATCACGTTGCTTTGGCACGCGGCACCGATGTAGATAAACCACGCAATTTAGCGAAATCGGTAACGGTAGAGTAAAATAGGGTGCAAGTAGCGTGGGTAGATATTTTGAATGCAAACAACATCAACACACGCCGCATTATTTTTTATTTTTCACTATGGATGTATCATGTTAGATAATTTAACTCAAAGATTCACTAAAGTATTCAAAAATATACGTGGTCAAGCCACCTTGACCGAAGATAATATTAAAGAAGCATTACGCGAAGTGCGCTTGGCCTTGTTAGAAGCCGATGTGGCTTTGCCGATTGTAAAAGATTTTGTTAATCATGTTAAAGAAAAGGCATTGGGACAAGAATTTGCGGAACATTTAACTCCCGATCAAGCCTTTTTTGGCATAGTCAACCATGCTTTAATTGAGCTAATGGGCAAGGAAAACAGCAGCTTGAATTTAGCGGCAACACCACCTGCCACAATACTCATGGCAGGTTTGCAAGGCGCAGGCAAAACCACTACAGTCGGCAAACTGGCGCGTTTAATCAAAGAACAAAACAGTAAGAAAAAAATTCTTGTTGTTTCTGCAGATGTCTATCGCCCCGCAGCCATTGAACAATTAAAACTGTTAGCAGAGCAAATTAAAGTAGATTTTTTTCCTTCAGACAATAGTCAAAATCCTGTCGCTATTGCCCAGTCCGCTCAAGAATACGCTAAAAAACATTTTTATGATGTATTAATGGTTGATACAGCAGGTCGCTTGGCCATCGATGAAGAAATGATGAATGAAATCCAAGCCATTCATGCAGCGATTCATCCTATAGAAACGCTTTTTGTTGTGGATGCGATGTTGGGTCAAGATGCCGTTAATACCGCCAAAGCATTTGATGAAGCCTTGCCGCTCACTGGCGTGGTTTTAACCAAAATGGATGGTGACTCACGGGGTGGGGCCGCATTATCTGTGCGTCAAGTAACAGGCAAACCAATTAAATTTATTGGTATTGGCGAAAAAATCAATGGCTTAGAACCCTTTTATCCCGATCGTATTGCCAGCCGTATCTTAGGCATGGGGGATGTAGTTACTTTGATTGAAGATGTGCAAAAAGGCATAGATGAAGACATTGCCAAAGAAATGGCAAAAAAACTACATCGTGGCAAAAATTTTGATCTCAACGATTTTAAAGCACAAATTCAACAAATGCGTAACATGGGCGGCTTAGAAAATCTGCTCTCTAAAATGCCTGGAGAATTAGGGCAAATTTCCAAACAAATACCCGAAGGTACAGCCGAAAAAGCCATGGGACACGTGGAAGCCATTATCAATTCCATGACACCCAAAGAACGTGCCAACCCAGACATCATCAAAGCCAGTCGCAAAAAACGCATCGCAGCAGGTGCAGGCACTACTGTGCAAGAGGTGAATAAAATGCTTAAGCAATTTGAACAATCCCAACAAATGATGAAAATGTTTAGTGGTCCCAACATGTCCAAATTAATGCGTATGGCAAAAGGCATGAAAGGTATTTTTCCCAATCGTTAAGCCTCATCCACACCTTGCATTGTAAACCTGTGCAAGGTGTGTGCATAAACTACACAAAATTATGTTTTTTAAGTAAGAAATATTTTTGCATATTTTTTAAGCATAACGCGCGTTGCGCCGCGCACTACGCACCGCTAAACATCGATATTTTACTCAACCATCGCTCACCACCTTATGAATCCAACCGAATATCAAGCATGGCTACAACTTGCCTTTACTCCACATATCGGTGCAGAAAGTTTTGCTGCACTATTACAAGTCTATGGTACAGCCAGCGAAGCACTCAACGCACCAGCACAAGCTATTGCTCAATTGGGTCGGCACGGTAAACAAGCCGCTGCTCAATGGCATCAAACCGACAACGCTCGCCGCGCTGTAGAACACGCTTTGCAATGGTCAGAGCAAGAAGATTGTCATTTACTATTATCTTGTGATGATCATTTCCCCTCTCGATTATCAGAAGGCATGACGGCGCCACCTGTATTATTTGCCCGTGGAAACATCCATTTATTACACCGCACCAGTATCGGCATTGTAGGCAGTCGCCATGCCAGCCCACAAGCCCTGCGCATTGCTCAAGAGTTTGCCCAAGCATTAAGCGAACAAGGCATTACCATCATATCAGGCATGGCAACAGGTATTGATACAGCCGCTCACATCGGCGCACTTAAAGGTAAAGGCAGTACGATTTCTGTGTGGGGGACTGGCATCGATCGCATTTATCCTGCCAGCAATCAACAATTAGCACGCAACCTTGCCGAACAAGGTATCATTATTTCCGAATTCCCATTAGGTACACGCCCATTAGCTGGAAATTTTCCGCGCCGCAACCGCATTATTGCAGCACAAAGCACAGGTATTTTGGTGGTAGAAGCGGCGGTAGAAAGCGGTTCACTCATCACCGCACGTCAAGCTGTTGATATGGGGCGTGAAGTCATGGCAATACCAGGATCAATCGATAATCCACACAGCCGTGGTTGTCATAAACTCATCAAAGAAGGCGCAAAATTGGTAGATTGTTTAGACGATATTTTACACGAATTACACAATATTGCTACAGACACTTATCCACAAAACATTCCCAAGAAAAGTCAAAAAAAACAGATAGAAACCACTTACTCCTCCCCCTCGACCCCCAGCTTATTATCTACACTATCCACAAAATTATCCACAGCCCAAACGGCGGCTCAAAATCACTATTTGCAAGCCGCACGTTCCCTGAATGAAGAACCTGAATTATTACGCCAAATGGGCTACGATCCCATTCATCCCGACATCCTTGCAGAGCGATTAAATCAATCCACTGCCGAAATTTATGCACAATTGACTGAGTTAGAATTAGAAGGCACTGTTATCGCTTGCTCTGGTGGCCGTTTTCAGCGGATTCAGTGATGGCTAGATATAACAGAACAAGGCTACTTAAAAGCCAAAGTGGTTAACATAATGACGATCATTATTATGTTAACCACTTTCATCTAAAAAACCCCTTTATTCTGCAACAGTAAATCGTTCAAATAAATGCGTTTTTTGTTCGGTAGCATCAGCAATAGCACAAGCTAAATCAGCCACACTAATATCAGCAGGTGCGCCATTACTGTCCAACAATACCTCATCTTTGCCTAAACGATATGAGCCGGTGCGCTCAAAACGCACGGGATTCACTGCAAACATCGCAGCGGGTGAAATGAATGACCAATTAATATCACGGCGTGCTTTTAGAGCATTTAATAATTCGCGAGCAGCATGGGCAGCAGGATAAACATCAGCAGGAAAATCAGGCGTATCCACCAAAGCCAAATTAGGCGCAACATTCAAGCTACCAGCTCCCCCCACCACCAATAAATAAGGCACATTAGCCTTTTTTGCCGCAGTTAAAATAGCTTGATAACCACGAGTAAAGTCTTCAGCTAAATTAGGATTATTCCAGCCACCATTAAACGCACTCACTACCGCATCCAATCCCATCAATTGTTGCGAAAATTCGGGGAAATTGACATCAAACGCCACGGCTTGAATGTTTTTATTTTGCGCAATTTTATCGGTATGGCGAGCAAAAGCCACCACTTGATGACCACGTTGCACCAATTCTTGTACTACAGCATAACCAACCAAACCTGTTGCACCAATCACAGCTATTTTCATGATTTTATTTCCTTGTGTGTTAATTGAATAACCACAATAATACCGACTTAAATTAAACTTGATAATCCCTAGTTAACTTGTCTTATTATTTAGTTAAACTTTATAATTAATATTTTCCCCCTCGTTTTTATGGATGATTTAAAACCGCTTTTAGCCTTTGCTGCAGTCATGGAATACGGTTCCATGCACGCAGCAGGCAAAGCATTAGGTATTAGTGCTTCTGCCATTAGCCAACATATTACGCGCTTAGAAAGTTTACACGGCGTAAAATTACTCAAGCGTAGCACGCGTCGGTTATTCCCCACCGAAGCAGGAAAAATTTTAGCAACACATTGCCAAACCTTGCGCCAAGCTATTCACAATACCCAACAAGCTTTAGATAATGTGAAAACAGAAATTGCTGGTGAAGTGAGCCTCGCCTTACCTACAGGATTAATTTTTTCTGCACCCTTGCAACAAGCATTGTTAAACATTGCCAAACGTTTATCACTAATCAAGATTCGTTTGGTTGTGGCGGATCAATTGGTGGATTTGCAACAGCAAAGTATAGATATTGCATTGCGTGGTGGGGAACATGCTTTAGATGCGCCTGATTTGATTGCACGTCACTTGGTAGATTGGCAATGGCATATGGTTGCCAGCCCCAGCTATTTAGCACAACATAACCTGCCTAAAAATCCCGCTGATTTAGCCCACTTACGTTGGCTAACCTGTATGCCTATGACTTATGAATTGCGTTATCAACAAGAGCGTATATTATGGAAAATGCCTAATACTTGGAATATGGGTGATTTAGCTACAGTAAGACAAATGACTTTAGCAGGCTTAGGGGCTTCCGTCCAATTAGCAGGTGATATTGCTACCGCTGTGCAACAAGAACATCTCACCATTTTATTACCCCAATGGCAAATGCCCACTATAGCGTTATATGCCGTAACGCCTCATCGCGTGCAATCAGCCAAAGTTGCTGCCGTATTAGCCATATTATTAGAATCCTTTCATACTGATACAAAACTGTTATAATTCAATTTTTTTGAAGGGACAGATCATGAATTCCAAAGAAGGGCAAAGTGCATTAGAAATCATGTTAATGGAAAGTTTAGTCGCCAAACTGGTGGGCTTAGGTGCCAACAAAGCCCATGCAGAACAAATAGTAGAAAATTTAGACTTTAACGATGTACGTGCACATTTAACACGCACAGACGAAGATTTAAAAGAAAAACTGGCTAATGCATTTTAAAACGACAACGCGCGCCATTTAAACGCGCGTTGTTTATTCACGATATGAAATCCATAACGACTTTGATTAATGCTGTATTACAATCAATAGACGATCATAATCTTGTTTCAATTCCATATCTTCCTGACGTAATTTGCTTATGGTTTTAATGGCATGCATCACCGTTGTATGATCACGCCCACCAAAAGCATCACCAATGGCGGGCAAGCTTAAATTGGTTAATTCTTTGGTTAACGCCATCGCCATTTGACGTGGACGGGCTAAATTACGACTACGTCTTTTACCCAAGATCTCGCGTATAGTAATATGATAATGATCCGCCACAGCTTTAATAATCAATTCTGGATTGATTGGTTTATAATTACTTTCTACAATATCTTGCAAAGCCTGAGTTGCAATATCGATATCTATAATTTGACGTTTTTCAAAACGACAACGTGCCAAGACACGATTGAGTGCACCTTCTAATTCACGGACATTTTGTTTGACATTTTGCGCGATAAACAATGCCGCATCTTCCTTAAACGTTACGCCGACAGCCTGTGCTTTGCGTTCCAAAATATCCACACGCATTTCCAGCTCAGGGGGTTCCAAACGAATGGTCATGCCCCAAGAAAAACGAGAAATTAACCGCTTATCCATATTTTCCAAACTACTGGGCAACTGATCGCAAGTCAAAATAATTTGTTGATCGCGCGAGTGAAAATGTTCAAACAAAAAGAAAAATTCTTCCATTGTTCTATCTTTACCCGCAATAAATTGAATATCATCAATGATTAATAATTGATAGTGTAAATATTGTTGTTTGAATGTATCCCATGTTTTATTACGCACCGTTGCCATAAACGTTTTGAGATATTCATCTGAATGCATATAGCGTACGCGTGCTTTAGCGTTTAAACGTAACAGTTCATTGCCCACAGCTTGCACCAAATGCGTCTTACCCAAACCTGTACTACCGTAAACAAAAAATGGATTGTACATACTATCACCAGGTGCTTCAGCAATGCTTTTGGCAATTGCCGCAGCCAGATGATTACCTTTGCCTTCCACTAAAGTCTCAAATGTATAATCAGGCGATAAATTAGTTTGCGTGTGGCGCATTTGTTCTTCCTCGCGCTCACGCTCCTGTTCAATGGCAGATTTACCTGTTGAGTTTTCGCCACGTTGTTCAGGTTCAACCTGACGATTAGGGCGTAAATTATTCATCCGTTGCGCCAAAATATCTTGCGCAGTAGGTTTTTTTAGCTTTAAGGTATATTGTTCTGGTGTTTCCAAGTCGGGTAAGGGCAGTTCAGGTGTAAATTTACCCATAGGTTTAACTACTGGGATGCAATCGTTCTCTGTTGCAGCTTCCGTGGGTTCATTCTCTTGCATCAAAGGGTGATGATGATTATCCACAACCTCATTCTTTTCTGCCATAACAACCGTTTCACCCATTCCCACTTTAAACACTAAAACTGGGGATTGCGGTGCGATTTCATCACGTAAGGCATTAAGCTTAGTAGAATATTGCGAACGCAACAAATTAAGTGCAAACTGATTTCTAGCATAAATCGCCCATGCGCCTTCCACTTCGCCCACTGTAATGGGAGAAATAGCAAGATTAAACTGCTGTTCACTTAATTCATCGTGCAAACGACGCAATGCCTGCGCCCAAAATTCGTTTAAATGCATAGCGATAACATTCAATAATGCGGATAATGAGACATTATACCGCAAGTTAATATTTTATTTGTAAACTTGTGGATAAGATAGGGATAAGTTAACCGTTTATCCACAACATTATCTACACCAAGCCAATATTTTAATTGACAAATTCTACAAAAGCAGGTTTAATGCCCTGTTTATTTTTTGATCCATTTTATTTAGGAATACTTTATCATGAAACGCACTTATCAACCTTCTGTTACCAAACGCAAACGTACTCATGGCTTTTTAGTTCGTTCAAAAACACGCGGTGGTCGCGCTGTATTGGCTGCTCGCCGCGCTAAAGGTCGTAAACGTTTGGCAGTGTAAAATTGGATAACCGCTTTGGTAAAGCCTACCGATTGCTTAAAACGGAAGAATTTTCTTCCGTTTTTGCATTCAAACACATGAGTACGCGCTCATTATTGCAAATATGGCAAATGAATTATCCCAAACAAAACCACGCACGATTAGGTTTAATTGTCAGCAAAAAAGTTGCCAAACGCGCCAATCGCCGTAATTATATGAAACGTGTGATACGTGAATGGTTTCGACAAAATAAACACGCCCTTCCTGCTTGTGATTTCGTAATACGCGTACGTACCGCATTTGATCGCAACACTGCAAACTTAGCACGCATACAACTGGCAGAATTATTATTGCCACGCGTGCCATTCAGGCAATCTAATTCCTCTTCATAAATTTTTTTGATTTGGCTAAAAACTTAATTTTAAGGTTTATTGCTATGACTCAACCAATCAACTGGGATAATCCCATCATCGCCCCTTATAAACAAGCATTATTAAACACCAGCAAGTTAAGCAATGCTTTTACCTTGGAATATGCAGATAACCTAAATTTATGGGACAGTAAAATGGGCGGGCAACCCTATATGCCCATCAACACTGAATATCCCAAAACAACAGAAGGTCAACCTTTGGTCTTTTTAGCGCAAATTAATTTTGCCCACATGCCACCTTTACCCGATTTTCCCAAACAAGGTATTTTACAGTTTTTTATTGCGCATAATGAACATTATGGTGCCGATTGTGACAATAATGAGTTACGCAAACAAGATGGTTTTCGTGTGATTTATCATGCTGATGTGATTGAAGATGTCAGCCAACTGCGCCAAGATATTAAAGCCTCTTATCCACCACAAGAACACGAAGATGATGATTATCTAACACCACATGATTTTTATCATGAATATGCCATGCGCTTTAAACAAGAAAAGCAGCTAATTAGCTATAATGATTTTGGTTTTGAGCGCATACTAGAACGCCAAGAAGGGGGAAAAAATGCAGATTGGTTTCAACAACAAAAAGACGATGATGAAGAATTAGAAGAAGAAATTTGGGAATTGTTTTGCATAGAAGGGCATCGCGTAGGTGGGTATCCCAACTTTACCCAAAACGACCCTCGCGCTTCTGCTCAAGATGATTTCAAAGATTATATCCTACTATTCCAATTAGATACCGATGACGATATGGACATCATTATGTGGGGTGATTCTGGTGTAGGCAATTTCTTTATTCACCCTGATGATTTAAAAAAATGTGATTTTAGCCGTGTTGCTTATACATGGGATTGCTATTAATGCAACGATTACTACTTTTATTGGTGCGGTTTTATCAATTATGCGTCAGTCCTTTAATCCCACCTCGTTGTCGCTACACCCCTACTTGCTCACAATACGCTATAGCAGCTATTAGCAAATATGGCGCAATAAAAGGGACTTATTTAACCATTAAACGCTTATCTCGTTGCCATCCTTGGGGTGGACACGGTTATGATCCCGTACCTTAAATTATTTCTCATTTAAAAAAGGAAATCAAAACAATGGATTTCAAACGCGTCTTCACAGCTATGGTTTTATCCATGCTGATTTTAATGGGCTGGCAAACCCTCTTTCCCGCCCCACAGCCACAAGCACAAACAGCGGCCGCAAATAGCCATACCCCTACTGCCCAAAGTGCACCATTATCCACAACTCAAGCTATTAATGTAAATACTGATACCGTCAAAGCCATTATTGACGAAAAAACAGGCGATTTGCGCGGCCTAACCCTCAATCAATATGATGCAACCAATAATAGCAAACAAAGCTTTGTATTGTTTGCCGATGGCAAACCCAATACTTATATCGCACAATCACAACTGATTGATGCAACAGGCGCAAATGTCTTGGCTGACGTAAAATTTTCCAGCGCGCAAAAATCTTACACTCTGAAAGGGGATAAAGTAGAAGTCAAACTCACTGCCCAAACAGCCAATGGTTTGCAAGTAGATAAAATCTATACATTCAACAAAAACAGTTATTTGATGAATGTGCGATTTGATGTGAAAAACACCAGCAATCAAGCAGTAAAATTGGCTTCATCTTATCAGATTGTGCGCGACAACAGCACACCAGAGGGTGAGGGCTGGTTTACGCACAGTTACAACGGTCCTGTGGTCTATACCCCAGATAGTGGTGAATTTCAAAAAGTGACCTATTCTGCTCTAGACAACGACTTTAAAACAGGCCAAGATTCAACCGAATACCAACGCAAAGCAACTGGTGGTTATGTGGGTATGATTCAACATTACTTTGTTTCTGCTTGGATTATGCAGCCTACTGAGGGCGATAATCTTTGTGCTAACACATGCAATGTAGCCATTAAACGTCGCAATGATAATTTATACAGTGCTGGAGTCAATACAGCAATTAGCGATATTCCCGCTGGCGGCAGCCACACTTACAGCGCTAATTTATACGCCGGCCCCCAAGTTACCAGTATCCTCAAAACCATTACGCCTCATTTTGAACTCACCAAAGACTATGGTCGCGTACATATTTTTGCCTCACCCTTATTTGCTTTACTAAACTGGTTACATAGCTTGATTGGCAACTGGGGCTGGGCCATCATAGTCTTAACCTTGATTGTAAAAGCGGTATTATTTCCACTTAATCAAAAAGCCTATCGTTCTATGGCAAAAATGCGTACTATTGCCCCAAAATTAGAAGCATTAAAGAAAAAATACCCCAATCCCGAAGATCGCATGGCTCTACAAACAGGCATGATGCAGCTTTATCGTGATGAAAAAATCAATCCATTAGGGGGCTGCTTGCCCATGTTAATCCAAATGCCTATTTTTATTGGCTTATATTGGATGATTTTCCTATCAGTAGAATTGCGCCAAGCTCCTTGGCTTGGTTGGATTAGTGATTTAAGTCGCCCAGATCCCTTTTATATTTTACCAATTTTAATGGCAGCAACCATGTGGCTACAAACCAGCATGAGCCCCCCACCAAGCGATCCTGCTCAAGCACAAATGATGAAAATTATGCCGTTAATTTTTTCGGTGATGTTCTTTTTCTTCCCAGCAGGTTTAGTGTTGTATTATGTGGTCAATAATATTTTAACTATTGGTCAGCAATGGCTTATCAATAAAGAAACCGATAAAGCCAATGCTCAAACCAAAGTTGAAGTCTTAGACAAAGACAGAAAAAAAACAAAATAAAATTATACGCCCACTATTTATAAGAATAGTGGGCGTATTTTTTCTCATCACTCTAAACCTAATCAACAGAGACCTTTGCAAAATTCCCCAAAATCCCCTAAATTCCCACCAAGACATTTAGG
>CAKARD010000005.1 GCA_916720425.1 uncultured Kingella sp.
GCATCCGTGGGAATATGTTTAGCAGCAAATGGCGCAAATGCCAACATACGCAACAAAGTCATCACAAAACCAGCATACTCATCGGGCGCAAGTGATAAATCTTGTTTCCCATGAATGGCACATTGATAATACAATTGAATTTGCTCATCGCTAAAATATTGAGACAATTGTTGCAAGCGCTCACGCTCAGGATCGTCAGGCGCAATGGCAGTAGGAACAGCTTTAAGCAGTGCCAATCGTTGTAATAATAAAGCCAATTCATTCAATGCACCATCAAAACCCACAGCGTTTCTTGCCATTTCTTGCGCTTTGACTATCATCGCTTCACCATTATTTTCCATTAAAAACGTGAGCAATTCATAAAGATAGCGTTGATCCACCGCACCTATCATCTCACGCACTTCCCCCTCTTTTACACTGCCTGAACCCAAAGCAATGGCTTGATCAAGCAGACTCAACGCATCACGCATCGAACCGTGTGCCGCTTGTGCTAATAAAACCAGTGCAGTGGGTTCATAGACAATCTGTTCTGCTTTGAGGATATGGCTTAAATGCCCCGAAATTTGTTTAACCGTCATATTACGCAATACAAATTGCAAACAACGACTCAATACTGTAATCGGTACTTTATGCGGATCGGTGGTTGCTAAAATGAATTTAACATGCTCAGGAGGTTCTTCCAATGTTTTGAGCATAGCATTAAATGCCGATTTAGATAGCATGTGTACTTCGTCAATAATATAGACTTTATATTTTCCAACAGTGGGGGCATATTGCGCGTTTTCCAGCACTTCACGGATATTATCAATACCCGTATTACTGGCGGCATCAATCTCCAATAAATCCACAAAACGTCCCGCATCAATATCTTGACACGTTTGACACACACCACAAGGCTCTCCGTGCTGTGCTTGAGTACAGTTAAGACTTTTGGCTAAAATGCGCGCAATAGTGGTTTTACCTACCCCACGCGTGCCAGTAAGCAAATACGCGTGGTGTAAACGTCCTTTATCCAACGCATTTTGCAAAGCTTTAACAACATGCTCTTGTCCCACCAAATCTGCAAAGGTTTTGGGTCGCCATTTGCGCGCCAATACTTGATAATCCGCCATATTACATTTTTATGCCTAATAAAATAGGGTATATTTTACCATTGTTTAGAGCAAGACAAGCTTGGATACGTCTACATTTAATAGACATCATTTTATAGTTGTAAAGAATTAATATTCTACCCTGAAACTATTTTTTACGGTCACAATACCAAAATTTCTTGACCCCGTTTCAATATCATGTTTAGGACTGAAAAGCAGTTTGCACCTGATAAAAAAACAATACCCAATAATCTACCTAAAATTACTTATTTTAAGTAGATTTGGGTAAGTTTTAACAGAACAGTATATTAAATATACCTCAATATCACAGATTAATGTACACGATCATTTTGATGTAAGCGATAAACCTGAGTTAATGCATGTACAACTTGCATATCATGTGGTTCAGCTTTATTGAGCGCACGCGTGGGCGAATGAAGTAGTTTATTGGTTAATTGCACAGATAATCGCTCTAACACTTCTTCAGGGGGCGTGCCTTTAGCAAGTTGTCGCATGGCATTATTAAGAACCTGTTGACGTGCCTTTTCACCTTCATCACGTAAAGCACAAATAAGAGGGACACGTTGACGACTTTGTTGCCACGCAACAAACTCACTCACCTTTTGTTGCACCATGGTTTCAGCAGTCGCTGCCGCAGCTGTACGTGCCTGTTTACCACTGATTACACGTTCTGCCATATCATCAACAGTATACAACTTAACCCCTTCAATATCAGCAACACGACTTTCAATATCACGAGGCACGGCTAAATCTAACATAAACATGGTTTGTTCTTGGCGTTGTTGTTGTGCCTGTTGTACCATATTATGTGTAATAATAAGATTATCACTGCCTGTGCAACTAATCACCACATCAAAGCGAGACAAAATTTCGGGTAATTTATCCAAAGAACAAGCTTGCGCACCATTGTCTAATTTATGACACAAATGCGTAGCACGCGATAAAGTACGATTGGTAATCATCATACTATGGGGATTTTTAGCAGCAAAATAGGTTGCAATATTTTCGTTCATTTCGCCTGCGCCCACTAACAGCACATCAAGTTGACTTATATCACCCAACTGCGCTTCCACCATACGCACTGCTGCCGATGCCATAGAAACCACATTATCACCCACACCACTTAAACTACGCACTTCTTTTGCAGCAGCAAAAGTACGTTGAAACAAAGCATTAAGCCAAGTACTGATACCATGTTGCTCACGTGCCACGCGCACAGCATTTTTCATCTGCCCTAAAATTTGCGTTTCACCCAAAACCATGCTATCCAAACCACAAGCCACACGAAAAGCATGATGAATGGTTTCGCTACAACCCAACACATAAAGATAAGGACGAATGACTTCAACATCTAAACCCTGATAATCAGCCAACCAACGAATAATCATATCAGCATCACCCACACAATATAATTCTGTGCGATTGCAAGTCGATAAAATCATGGCTTCAGCAGCAACATTAACGCTCAAATCGCGAACTGCATCAGCTAAAACCTCAGCAGAAAATGCCAGTTGTTCACGAATAGCTAGGGGTGCAGTTTGGTGATTAAGACCGATGACAGTCAATTTCATAGTAGATAGTGGTATGTTGTTATTGGATTAATTGACATTATAGCAAAAAATAAACGGATGTTAAATTATTTAAGATTTTGTTTATCAAAATGCGAAAAATTATCATTTTTATTACTATTCATGATTAAGAACAAGGATTTGGCATGTTCAATTGTAAAGAGTTATAATCTGCATTTTTAATGAATGTTTGGAAGAAGCGATGAATTTGTATGACATTCGTAATGAATACACACAACGCGAATTATCTAAACAACAATGCGCAGATAATCCTATAAATCAATTTGAACAATGGCTTAATGAAGCAATAACAGCCCAAGTATTGGAACCGACCGCCATGAATATTGCTACTGTGGATAAGAACAACCAGCCACATGCACGTATGGTTTTGTTAAAAGAGGTTAATCAGCAGGGGTTTGTGTTTTTTACTAATTATCTAAGCCACAAAGGGCTAGATTTATCACACCATGCTTTTGCTGCACTCACCTTCTTTTGGAAAGAACTGGAACGACAAGTGCGTGTAGAGGGGTGCGTGGAAAAACTACCCGAAGCACAATCCGATGATTATTTTGCTTCACGCCCCTATAGTAGCCGTATTGGCGCATGGGCAAGCGAACAGAGCCAAACCATTGCCAATAAACAAGTGATTATTGCTCGTGCTGCGATGTTTGGCGCAAAATATGCTTTGCATGTGCCACGCCCACCACATTGGGGGGGCTATATTGTGATACCGAACAAAATTGAATTTTGGCAAGGCCGCCCCAGTCGGCTACATGATCGTATTGAATATGTACTAAATAACAATCTATGGCACAAACAAAGGCTTGCGCCTTAACCATCCCAAATTAGGAAAATATCAAAATGGCAAAAAAATTCCCCATCGCTCCCAAACACCCAGAACGTATCTGTTGGGGCTGCGACAAATTCTGTAAAGATGATGATTTGTTATGTGGCAATGGCTGCGAACGCATTCAACACCCTATTGAATTAGACGGTCCAGAATGGTACAAAAACGGTGATTGGAGCAATTTATTGAGCGAACAACAACTGATAGAACTGGGATTAAAACCCGCGCCACAAGAGACCAAACCTGTTAAACCACATATTAAAATTCCCATTAAACGTATCACATGAGTTTCATTGAATTAAAAGAAATGAAACCCTATTCAACTTAAAATATTCATTCAGAATACTTGCATTGACCCGCCATTTGCGGGTTAATAAATAATTAATAAATAATCCAAACTATAATGAACATCTTTAAAAATTTAGACTAAATTTTTAAATCATTAATAATAATTTGATTTTTTACGCTAACCAATGATCTAAAAATGAATGATTTTGACACACGTCAGCCAGTGAGAAATAAATTTTTGATTTACTAAATTAAACGGATAACTTATTCTCTCAATCGCAACAAAATATTTAGCTTGATATGCGTATTTGTATTCATAATCATATAGGTAGGACTATGGCACACCCCTTTTTTGTTACTCATCCACATGATTTTCCAGAATATCATCCCAAATATCACCGAAAAGATGGCCTAATAGCATTGACAGATAATTTATCACCGCCCATGCTATTGGTGGGTTATCAACATGGGGCATTTCCTTGGTTTGAACAAGATGGTTTATTTTATTGGTTTGCCACGCACCCTCGCACAATATTCTTACCTCAACAATTACATATTGGTCGTTCTCTAAAAAAATTGTTACGTCAACATTCATATATCATCAGCGTCAATCAGGCATTTAAGCAGGTTATCGCGCACTGCGCCACGGTATCTCGTCACGGAAAATATAGCACTTGGATTAGTGATGAGCATCAATTTGAATATACAAAATTATATTATTTAAATCATGCACATAGCGTAGAGTGCTGGCAAATTAATAACGGACAGCGCCAATTAGTGGGGGGGATTTATGGCGTGCAAATTGGTCGTGTGTTTTATGGAGAGTCTATGTTTTCCTTGCAGCCTAGCGCATCTAAAATTGCCTTGGCAACAGCCATTCCGCATTTTGCGCGTTGTGGCATTGAGCTGATAGATTGTCAGCAAGCATCACCACATATCATGCAATTGGGGGCAATTCAGATTCCATTTCATCAATTTCGTAAACAATTATGCCAACTTAACCCATTGCCATTACTCATGCCATTAACCACTGAACAGATAATATGATCCATTCACCTTCTCGTTTTTTACCTTTATTATTGGCATCAGTGATTTTTGTACAATTATTAGATGCTACGGTACTTAATACCGCTTTGCCTTATATTGCCAAAGATTTGCATGAATCTGCCTTACAAATGCAATCTACTATTATTGCATATGCATTAGCATTGGCACTGTTTATGCCGTTGAGTGGTTGGTTGTGCGATCGCTATGGCACAAAGCGCGTCTTTGCCTTTGCTTTATCCTTATTTTGTGCGGGTTCTGTTTTGTGTGCGCTGGCACCCAATTTAACTTTTTTAGTATGGGCACGTGTGATACAGGGTATAGGTGGCGCAATTATTGCACCGATTCCGCGTTTGGTGGTCATGCGTGCATATGACAAAAGCCAAATGATTAGTGTGATGAATTATATTGTAATGCCTGCTTTGATTGGCCCTGTCGTTGGTCCTGTATTAGGTGGCTATTTGGTGGAATATTTTTCGTGGCATTGGATTTTTTTGATTAACGTTCCCGTGGGACTGGTGGCAGTTTGGGTGGCAAAAAACATTCTGCCCGATTTTCACAGTGAAACATACACACGATTTGATCTAATTGGCTTTTTTTTGTTTGGTTGTGGTGCTGTTGGTGTCAGTTTAGCTATGGAAGCCATGCAACATCATCATGCCATCTTGTTTGCAACAGTATTATTTATATTGGGTTTATGGTCATTTTATGCCTATATGCGCCATGCTCAACATGAAGCACAACCCTTGTTTCATTTAGATTTATTTTCCGTGCGCACCTTTCGTTTAGGCTTAATGGGCAATTTTGTCAGCCGTATTGGCATGAGTGCCATGCCGTTTTTATTACCTTTATTGTTACAAGTTGGCTTTGGACGTAGCGCATCAACAGCGGGCTGGGTGCTGGCTCCAATTGCACTGGCTTCTATTGTTGCTAAACCCATTATCAAACCAATTATGCGCCGTATTGGTTATCGGCAAGCATTAATCATCAATACGATTTTAATTGGCATCAACATTATGTTGTTTGCCTTACCCAACGCGCAAACATCACTATGGATATTACTGCCTCTATTAATGATGCTTGGCTTATGTAATTCCATTCAGTTTACCGCTATGAATACACTGACCTTATCCAAATTGCGCGACAATCAAGCAGCCAGTGGTACAAGTTTAATGACAGTGAATCAGCAGCTTGCACTAAGTTTTGGTACAGGTTTGGCCGCTGCACTACTCAACGGATTGCATAAATGGGCATTTTTTGCGGGTGATATTGTGAATACCTTTCGCGGTACGTTTGTTGGTATGGGCATCATCACGCTATTATCTGCTTGGATTTTTTCAAGCTTACATCCACGAGATGGCGGAAATTTGATTTAAGATTAATTCACTGGGTATATTTTTTATGCTGTTATCTGATTAAAAGAAGATTAGCCATGAATTTAGGTATAGATACACTCGCTTTATTATTTCTCGTTGCCTTTATCGCCGCTTTTATTGATGCCATTGCAGGTGGTGGGGGGTTGATCACCATTCCCGCTTTATTGATGACAGGCATGTCTCCTGCACAGGCTTTAGGAACCAACAAATTGCAATCTTGCGGTGGCTCATTTTCGGCAAGCGTCTATTTTTTGCGTCAACGTGCTATTTGTTTATCCGATTTTTTATGGATTTTTGTGATGATTTTTATCGGTTCAGTATTAGGCACACTATTGATACAACATCTTGATGCTTCATTTATCAAAAAAATTCTGCCCTTTTTTATTTTAGCCATAGGATTATATTTTTTATTTACCCCCACATTAGGCAAAACAGATAAACCCAAACGCGTGTCTTATCCCATTTTTGCTTTATCTATCAGTCCGTTCTTAGGTTTTTATGATGGTTTTTTTGGGCCAGGAACAGGATCTTTAATGAGCCTGGCTTGCATTACCTTATTAGGATTCAATCTGACCAAAGCCACGGTCCATGCAAAAATCATGAATTTTACTTCCAATATTGCCTCACTCATGTTCTTTGTTCTGGGTTCGCATATTATTTGGAATGTGGGTTTAGTCATGTTATCAGGCAGCCTACTGGGAGCAAATTTTGGTGCAAAAATGGCCATGAATAAGGGCAAATGGCTCATTCGCCCTATGGTAATCACGATGTCATTTTTAATGACGCTAAAAATAGCATACAGCGAAGGTTGGTTATATTTTTTCAGCAAGTAAAAATATTTTTGGTTATAATCGCTTTTTCTTCACATAGCTTTACATAACCATGCAAGAGAATAATTTTTTAGAACGCCTATTCAAGCTGCGCCAAAAGGGTACGAATATTAGTACTGAAATTTTAGCGGGCATCACCACATTTTTAACCCTGTGTTATATTGTTATCCTTAATCCCAGCACTTTATCTATAACCGGAATGGATTTTGGTGCCGTATTTGTGGCCACCTGTATTTCATCAGCGATTGGTTGCTTTTTTATGGGGATAGTAGCCAATTATCCCATTGCCTTAGCTCCAGGGGTAGGTTTAAATGCCTACTTCACCTTTTCTGTGGTACAAGGCATGGGGGTATCGTGGCAAGTTGCCTTAGCAGCAGTATTTGTATCAGGTTGTATCTTTATTTTATTTAGTTTTTTCAAAATTCGTGAAATGTTGGTTAATGCCCTTCCCATGAGTCTAAAAATGGCCATTGCGGCGGGCATTGGCTTATTTTTAGCACTGATTGCGCTAAAAGGCTCAGGCGTTGTTATCGCCAACGAAGCCACTTTGCTTAAAATGAACAATCTTTATGAAATCAAAAATGGCGTCAAGACCCTCAATTTACCGATGGTATTATCTATCATGGGCTTTGTACTTACTGTCGCTTTAGATTATTTTCGCGTACGTGGGGCAATTATTATCAGTATTATTACCATTACCGCCATTTCTGCTCTATGTGGCTTAACTCAATTTGATGACTTTATATCTACACCGCCTTCTATTGCACCGACATTTATGCAAATGGATTTTGCTGGTTTATTGCAAGGCAGCATGATTGCCGTGGTATTAGTCTTTTTCTTGGTGGATTTATTTGATAGTACAGGCACATTAGTTGGTGTCAGCCATCGTGCAGGTTTGCTCAATGAACAAGGATATTTACCCCGTCTCAAACGAGCCTTATTTGCTGACAGTACAGCCATTGTGGCTGGTGCAGCATTAGGCACATCTTCTACCACACCTTATATTGAAAGTGCATCTGGCGTTGCAGCAGGTGGACGTACAGGTTTAACTGCCGTAACCGTAGGTATATTGATGTTGGCTTGTTTGTGGTTTTCACCGCTTGCAAAAGCCGTACCTGCTTTTGCTACTGCTCCTGCTTTACTTTATATTGGTATGCAAATGTTACGTTCTGTCACTGAAATTGATTGGCAAGATATTACCGAAGCGGGTCCTGCTTTTTTTACTATTATTTTTATGCCCTTCACCTATTCCATTGCCGATGGCATTGCTATGGGATTTATTAGTTATGCAGCCATTAAACTATTATGTCGCCGTTATGCTGATGTTCCCCCCATGGTATGGATTGTTACCATCGCATGGTTAGCAAAATTTTGGTTTTTGGGTGCATAGATTTGCACACTATTAACGCTCAGTAGCGCATGATCTTTAGTATCATGCGCTTTTTTTACATCACACAGAAAGCATATCATGAACAAAACCTTCATTATTGCCTTAACCGCAACTGCCTTTGCCTTAGATTCAACCAGTGCCATAGCCGCACCTAAACACAAACATCACGCCGCCCAAAAAGCTGCTGCAAAGAAAAAAGCCCCAAAAAAACCAATCGCCAAAAAGAAACTGGCACGCATTCATCAACATCATCACTCATTCACCCCGAATCTTGCGCCGTAATCACACTGCTTATCACAGCGCAATCATCAAAATAATCCACCCTAATTTTAGCTAAAATTAACAAATTTTACCCATTTTTGCTAATTTGGTTTATGATATAGTAGATTAAAACTATAGAGAGCGAACAAAAATCTAAACCAAGACATTCCGCTCTATTGATTTTTGCTCATTCACTATAAATTAAGATACAAGCGCGATTCAACGCCCCTGTCTTTCAATTTTAATCTTTTATTTTCATACAAGAAAAATACAACTTTACTTAGGAACAATCATTATGTTAGACGCGTATCGTAAAGCCGCAGCCGAACGTGCTGCACAAGGTATCCCAGCTTTGCCATTAACTGCACAACAAATGGCTGATTTGGCTGAATTGTTGAAAAATCCGCCTGCTGGTGAAGGCGAGTTTTTGGTGGAATTATTAACGCACCGAGTGCCTGCTGGCGTGGACGATGCCGCAAAAGTGAAAGCATCTTTTTTGGCGGCAATTGCCGAAGGTTCGGCGCAAAGTCCATTGGTTTCACCTGAAAAAGCCACAGAATTATTGGGTACGATGCTCGGTGGTTACAACATTCATCCTTTGATTGAATTGTTGGATAACGAAAAATTGGCACCGATTGCAGCAGACGGTTTGAAACATACTTTATTGATGTTTGATTCTTTCCACGATGTGAAAGAAAAAGCCGACAAAGGCAATGTGCACGCTAAAGCCGTGTTGCAATCTTGGGCAGAGGCAGAGTGGTTTACTTCGCGCAAGGCTGTTCCTGAAAAAATTACCGTTACCGTATTCAAAGTAGACGGCGAAACCAATACCGATGATTTGTCGCCTGCACCTGATGCGTGGTCGCGTCCTGATATTCCGTTGCACGCTTTGGCAATGTTGAAAAATCCACGTGATGGCATTACCCCTGATAAACCAGGCGAAATCGGTCCAATCAAATTGTTAGAAGAATTGAAAGCCAAAGGTCATTTGGTGGCTTACGTGGGCGATGTAGTCGGTACGGGCTCATCACGAAAATCTGCAACTAATTCAGTTATTTGGCATACGGGCGAAGACATTCCATTTGTACCCAATAAACGTTTTGGCGGCGTGTGCTTGGGTGGCAAAATCGCACCGATTTTCTTTAATACACAAGAAGATAGTGGCGCATTGCCCATTGAAGTAGATGTCAGCAACCTGAAAATGGGCGATGTGGTGGATATTTTGCCATACGAGGGCAAAATCGTGAAAAACGGTGAAACCATCGCGCAATTTGAATTGAAATCGCAAGTCTTATTGGATGAGGTTCAAGCTGGTGGTCGCATTAACTTGATTATTGGTCGCGGTTTGACAGCGAAAGCGCGTGAAGCGTTGGGCTTACCTGCGTCCGACAAATTCCGCTTGCCGCAAGCCCCTGCACAAAGCAATGCAGGTTTCACTTTGGCACAAAAAATGGTTGGTCGTGCTTGCGGGCTGCCTGAAGGTCAAGGCGTACGTCCTGGCACTTACTGCGAACCTCGCATGACAACAGTCGGTTCGCAAGACACCACAGGCCCAATGACACGTGATGAATTAAAAGATTTGGCTTGTTTGGGTTTCTCGGCTGATTTGGTGATGCAATCGTTCTGCCACACCGCTGCTTATCCGAAACCCGTGGATGTGAAAACGCATAAAACCTTGCCACAATTTATTTCCACACGTGGTGGTGTATCGTTGCGTCCTGGTGATGGCGTGATTCACTCTTGGCTCAATCGTTTGTTGTTGCCTGATACCGTAGGCACAGGCGGCGACTCACACACCCGCTTCCCGATTGGCATTTCATTCCCAGCAGGTTCGGGTTTGGTGGCGTTTGCCGCAGCAACAGGTGTGATGCCTTTGGATATGCCTGAATCTGTATTGGTACGCTTTTCAGGCAGCCTGCAACCTGGCGTAACTTTGCGTGATTTGGTTAATGCCATTCCATTGTATGCCATCAAACAAGGCTTATTGACTGTGGCAAAAGCAGGCAAGAAAAATATTTTCTCGGGTCGTATTTTGGAAATTGAAGGTTTGCCAGATTTGAAAGTGGAACAAGCCTTTGAATTGACAGACGCATCTGCAGAGCGTTCGGCTGCAGGTTGTACCGTCAAATTAAATAAAGAGCCGATTATTGAATATATCAATTCTAATATTGTCTTGATGAAAAACATGATTGCAGATGGCTACCAAGATGCACGTACATTAGAACGCCGCATTAAAGCAATGGAGAAATGGTTGGCCAATCCACAATTATTGGAAGCCGATAAAGATGCTGAATATGCAGCCGTGATTGAAATCAACATGGATGACATCAAAGAGCCAATTATCGCCTGTCCAAACGACCCTGATGATGTGTGCTTTATGTCTGAAAAATCAGGCACCAAAATTGACGAAGTATTCATTGGTTCGTGCATGACGAATATTGGACACTTCCGCGCTGCATCCAAATTATTAGAAGGTAAAACCGATATTCCTGTACGGTTATGGATGGCGCCGCCCACCAAAATGGACGCGCACCAATTGTCCGATGAAGGGCATTATGGCGTATTGGGTCGCGCGGGCGCACGTATGGAAATGCCAGGTTGTTCATTGTGTATGGGTAACCAAGCGCAAGTTCATGAAGGCGCAACCGTAATGTCTACTTCAACACGTAACTTCCCGAATCGTTTGGGTAAAAACACCAATGTATTTTTGGGTTCTGCTGAATTGGCGGCGATTTGTTCTAAATTGGGTAAAATTCCAACCGTTGAAGAATATCAAGCCAACATCGGTATCATCAATGAAAATGGCGATAAAATTTATCGTTATATGAACTTTAATCAAATTGATGAATACAATGAAGTAGCAGAAAAAGTTACGGTATAAGATAGTTTATCGTGGCCACGTGTTGCACCGCGTAGCCACGATATCTAAAATTTCAGTATAGCCGTTAAGGAAAATTGAATGGGTATTTCACCTAAATGTCAGTATATAGAACAATTACAACATAAAATTGAATATAAATTCAAACAAAAAGAATTATTAGCACAAGCACTCACTCACCGCAGCTATTCTAGCAAAAATAACGAAAGATTAGAATTTATTGGCGATAGCATACTCAATTACACCATCGCCAAGATGTTGTTTGAAGCCTTTCCCAGCTTATCAGAAGGTCGTTTATCCCAACTGCGCGCGCAATTAGTTAAAGAAGCAACTTTAGCAGAAATCGCCCGCGAATTAAAATTAGGACAAACCTTAAATTTAGGTATAGGAGAATTAAAAAGTGGTGGGATAGATCGCACGTCTATTTTAGCCGATGCATTAGAAGCATTATTTGCCGCCATCAGTCTAGATAGTCATTTTAATGATGCCGAACAAACCATTCGTAAATTATTCATTCATCGAATTCAAAAATTAAATATCCATACCCAAGCCAAAGATGCAAAAACTCAACTACAAGAATTGTTACAAAGTCATAAATTGGATCTTCCTAAATATCGCATAGAACAACAAACAGGACATGGTATAGAGGCACAATTTGATGTTTCCTGTGATCTGGGTCAATTAGGACACATAACATACGCTCGCGCCAATTCACGCCGTTGTGCTGAACAAAAATGTGCTGAACAAGCATTACAATGGCTAAAAACCTATTTAGAAAAATGTCATGATTAAATAAAAAATTTGATCCACAATATAAAAAAGACTGGGCTTGTTTTAACCCAGTCCATTTTGTATTACAACGTACGTGCGACTTCAATCATATCAAAGCATTCCAGTTGGTCGCCTTCCATGATTTCGTTGAAGTTTTTAATCATCAAGCCACACTCAAAGCCCATGCGAACTTCTTTTACATCGTCTTTAAAGCGTTTCAATGACGACAATTCACCCGTGTGAATCACGACATTGTTGCGAATTACACGCACTTTACTGTCGCGTTTCACCACGCCATCGGTAACCATACAGCCCGCAATATTGCCGACTTTAGACACCGTAATCACTTGACGAATTTCTACCATACCTGTGATTTGCTCTTTCTCTTCTGGCGACAACATACCGCTCATGGCAGCCTTAACATCATCAATGGCATCGTAAATGATGTTGTAGTAGCGGATTTCTACGCCTTCATTTTCGGCCAGTTTACGTGCTGCGCCGTCTGCGCGAACGTTAAAGCCAATAATCAATGCGCCAGAGGCAATCGCCAAGTTGACATCGCTTTCTGAAATACCACCTACGCCGCTATGCAAGACTTGTACACGTACTTCATCGGTAGACAATTTTTGCAGGCTGCCTGCCAATGCTTCGTATGAACCTTGTACGTCTGCTTTTATGATAACCGACAGATTTTGTGCTTGATTGTCGCCCATGTTGTTGAACATGTTTTCCAATTTGGCTGCTTGTTGTTTCGCCAAACGCACATCGCGGAATTTGCCTTGACGGAACAAAGCCACTTCACGTGCTTTTTTCTCATCTGCCAAGACAAGGGCATCTTCGCCTGCATTCGGTACGTCTGACAAACCCAAAATTTCCACAGGAATAGATGGGCCTGCTTCGTTAATGGGTTTACCGTTTTCGTCCATCATGGCACGAACTTTACCAAATGCTGTGCCAGCCAACAGCATATCGCCTTTTTTCAACGTACCGCTTTGTACCAATAAAGTGGCTACCGCACCACGACCTTTGTCCAAACGGGCTTCCACAATCAAGCCTTTGGCAGGCGCATCAACAGGCGCAGTCAATTCCAATACTTCGGCTTCCAGCAACACAGCTTCCAATAATTTGTCAATATTGATGCCTTTTTTCGCAGAAACATCAACAAATTGAACATCACCGCCCCATTCATCGCTTACAACTTCATGTTGGGTTAATTCTTGACGAATACGCTCGGGATTGGCTGCTTCTTTATCAATTTTGTTGACCGCAACCACAATAGGCACACCAGCAGCTTTTGCGTGAGCAATGGCTTCTACGGTTTGTGGCATCACGCCATCATCAGCAGCAACAACCAAAATCACAATATCAGTCGCTTGCGCACCACGCGCACGCATGGCAGTAAAGGCTTCGTGTCCTGGTGTATCCAAGAACGTAACCACGCCTTTGGGTGTTTCAACGTGATACGCGCCAATGTGTTGTGTGATACCGCCTGCTTCGCCCGCCACGACTTTGGTACGGCGAATGTAGTCCAACAGTGATGTTTTACCGTGGTCAACGTGTCCCATTACGGTAACCACAGGTGGGCGCGGTAAGGCATCGGCAACAATGGTAGCTTCTTCATTTAAGAATGCGTCAGGGTCATCAATTGCGGCAGGTTTACCGATGTGTCCCATTTCTTCCACCACAAGCAGTGCAGTATCTTGGTCAAGTGATTGGTTGATGGTAACCATCATGCCCATTTTCATTAAAGCTTTTACAACTTCCACGCCTTTAACGGCCATTTTGTGTGCTAAATCAGCAACAGTAATGGTTTCTGGCACCAAAACCTCATGAACAACGGGTTCAGTGGGTGCTTGGAAACCATGTTGATTGGGTTGAAGTTTGAGTTTTTTACTTTTTTTGTTACCACCGCGTATACGCTCTTCATCTTGATTAACATGACGATTATCACGCCCTTTGCTTTTACCACTGATTTTTCCACGCGGTGAATCATCATCGCGACTATGGCGGCGATCTTCTTTTTTGCGACTGCCACTACTTGGATTTTCTGTTTCATTTGTGTGTTTGGTAACCACAGCAGGTTTATTTGCTTTTTTATCTTTACCAGCAGATGACACTTTATCATCAGTTTTAGCCAAGTTTTTTTTCTTATCAGCTTGAGGTTTGGTTTCCTGTTTTTCTTTTTTTTCTTGTTCTTTTTTAACTGATTCCAAACGGGCTTGCTCTACAATTTTCTGCTTTGCCGCCTCGCGTTGTGCCTGACGTTCGGCACGTTGTACTTTTTCACGCAATAACTGTTCTTGTGCTTCACGACGACGACGTGCTTGCTCCTCTTCCTGCGCACGACGAGCTGCCTCTTCTGCATTAACCACTTCTACAGGAGTAGGCAATGGCGCAGGTTCAAAGGCCTTATTTTCCTTATTTTTTTTACCATTACGATCGCGTTTATTACGACTACGTCCATCATCTTTGTGATTTTCATCTTTACGCACCAGTTCTTTACTGGTTCTTTTAACTTCAACTTCCTGAATAGGCTCTATTGTTTTTTGTGGCTCAACGACTGTATTTTTTGCTTCTTGAGTGGCAGGGGTGGTTGGTTTTTCTTGTTCCACCACCACTGTTTCTACGGGCGAAACCAGTGTTTTATCTACTTTATCAGCAGATTTTTTATGTTTAGCCGCACGAAGACGCTCTGCTTCTGCCATAGCCGCTGCACGTTTCGCTTCACGTTCCAAATCCGTAGTTGAGGTATTTTCAGGTTGAGATGCCGCTACTGGTTCAGGTATGGCTGAAATATTATTGTGTTGTGTTTCGGCCTCTTTTTCTGCTTTTAATTGTGCCAAAAGTGCCTGTTTTTCATCTTCAGACAGCTGGCGGCGTTTTTTATGTTGAACTGTCGTTCCTTGATTTTGTTTATTACTCATAATTAAACCTCATTATTCTTGATTGTTTTCATCAAACCAATGCGCTCGCGCTGCCAAAATCACTTTCTGTGCTGTTGTTTCATCTACATTTGTGATTTCCATTAATTCATCAATAGCCAATTCAGCCAAATCATTGCGATGGGTAATATTAGCCTGTGCCAACTTTTGCAACATATTTTCATCTATACCATCTAGACTTTTCACCTCATCATCAATGCGACTAATCTGTTCTTCAGCATAAAGTGCAGCTTGCAACACCGCATCACGCGCACGCGCACGTAGATCCTCTATCATTGCCTCATCAATGCCTTCTATATCCAACAAATCGTTCAATGGTACATAAGCAACTTCTTCAATATCAACAAAACCTTCAGACACTAAACCCATAGCAATATTTTCATCAATATTTAATTTCTCCATAAACATATCACGCAATTGTGCAATTTCAGTTTCATCACGTTTTTGCGCTTGTTCTTCAGTTAAAACATTCAATTCAAAACCTGTTAAATCTGAAGCCAACCGTACATTGCGTCCATTTTTACCAATAGCCAATGCCAACTGATCTTCTTCAACAATTACATCTGCACTATTTAATTCTTCATCAATAACAATGCGACTCACTTTAGCAGGAGAAAATGCATTCACAATAAAATCAGCAGGATTATCCGACCACAACAATACATCAATACGTTCTCCCACTTCATTAGACACCGCATTCACACGAGAGCCACGCACACCAATACAGGTTCCTTGTGGATCAATCCGTTGATCATTAGATTTCACGGCAATTTTAGCGCGTTGTCCCACATCACGTGCCACACGTTTAATTTCTAAAATACCGTCTTTAATTTCGGGCACAGCTTGTTCAAATAACTTGCTCAAAAATTCAGGCGCAGCACGACTTAATAACACCTGTTTACGTCCACCGTTATACTCTTCCACTTTTAAAAACAAAGCACGAATGCGATCGCCGCTACGATAATTTTCACGTGGCAATGTATGCTCACGTGGAATCAGCGCATCCAATTTAGGCGCAATCTCAACAACTACCCCAGTACGATCCAAACGCTTTACGGTTCCCGATACAATATCATCACGATTAACTAAAAACGCATTAAGAATTTGTTCGCGTTCAGCATCGCGGATTTTTTGCAAGATAATTTGTTTGGCTGTTTGCGCGGCTTGGCGACCAAATGCTTCGTTAGGAATTTCTTCCTCATAATAATCGCCAATTTCAATCTCAATATCAGGGACTTCTTCTTGGATTTGCTCAATGGTTTTTTCTAATTCAGGATACATATAATCCAAATCTGCCACGATTTTCCAACGGCGCACCGTTTTATATTCACCCGTATCGCGATGAATATGAACTTGCAGATCCATTTGTTCACGATCTGCCTTTTTCTTGGCAGCAATACCCAATGCGGTTTCCAAAGCTTCAAATACCACATCTGCCCCTACATTTTTTTCACTTGCTAAAGCTTCTGCCAATAATAAAATCTCACGACTCATTACGTATCTCCTTAATAATTAAAATTTAAACTCAGGTTTAATGCGTGCTTTATCAATATTATCCAACTCAATAAACACATCTTTATCATCAACAACCAAAGTTAGCATATGCGTTTGTTCATCAAACGATCCAATACGACCTATAAAGTTTTTTTGTCCATCAATAGGCAAACGTGTTTTTAATTTAACCAAACTACCATTAAAGCGTACAAAATCAGCCACTTTTTTGAGCGGCCTATCTAAACCAGGACTAGAAATTTCCAAATTTTTATAATCCACCTCTTCCACTAAAAACACGCGACTTAAATGATTACTCACCGTCGCACAATCTTCAACAGTAATACCTTCAGGTTTATCAATAAACACACGCAACGTACCTTGAGGGGTTAGCTCAAAATCCACACACTCATAACCTAAACCAGGTAAAGTCGTATTTAAAATAGATTGAATATCCATAAATATAAATAGCCTTGCTTTAAATGCAAAAAAATGACCACTAGGGTCATTTTTCACTTGTCCAGAAAAATTTGTGTCATTATAACGCAATTTATTTAAAAATAGCAAATTTTTCTCTGGTAAAACAAATAAATTCGTTATAAAAACAAATAGAAAACGCAGCTTGATTAAATTTCCCTTGCTAAAAAAACCATGCTTGTTATAATCATTAACCATCACCATAATCATTATGCCCGGGTGGCGAAATTGGTAGACGCAGGGGACTCAAAATCCCCCGCCGCAAGGTGTGTCGGTTCGAGTCCGACCCTGGGCACCAAATACTCAAGAAAGTTGCTGTTTAATAACAACAGCAATTTTTTTATTTAAGTTTTGCTAAATGAGCTCCCAATCTTTATCTTCAATCTGTACATTGTCTCCAAATGGACGATTACGCGTAGATTGTGTATCAAAAGCCTCTAAAAAAGCAGCCATTTCTGCTTGGCTTATGGGTGAATGCGTTAATTGCTCAATAGAGACATTGGGTGCATAAGGTTCATAAGTAGAAGTAGGCAAATTGGTATTAGCAAAAACCAACGACGTTTGCTCAAAAAATCTGCGCCAACTGTCTTCCAACAAATTCAAAATCAAAGCATGATTTTGTACAAACGCCTGCAATTGCTTCTCACTGGCTTGCGGTTGCCATACTTTAAGCCACTCAGGTACAGTATTTTGCATAAGATACATTTCATCAAGACAAGATTATGTTAGAATGACACGAAAATGACATGTTCGCAACACAATCATATTTATTCTAAGTACTATATTTGCGATAATGCTGGATTATTTGATATAGTGCTAAAGTTTTAAAAAAATTTTATTGTGTTCAACTCAATACAATACTGAATTTAGGAAATGGAACAATGGTGTTCATGGAAAACAATTTTTTGCATGGCGCAGTAAGGGGTATTCATGGAATTATTTGAAGATCCTCTCATGCTTGCGGTTGCATTAGCCGTAGTTTTAGCAATAGGCGGTGGGGCTTATGCAGTAAGCAAGAAGTCCAAAAAAGGTAGCAAGAGAAAAAATACCGCAAACTCCAAAGCACGCGCTGAGCCCCAAAGCAATGAAGAAAATAAATCCGTCACAACACAAGAAGATGCAGACAATTGGGATTGGGGTGTATCCAGTAGCGTTGTAGACGATACTAAAGTATCTGTACAAAACGTTGATGCACTGACTGAATTTAACGTTTATAAGCAATTTGGTTACTACGATAAGGCGGCAGAATCGCTCTCAGCCTATTTAAAACAAACACGAAGCACCGATACCAAACTTATCAATGAATTAATTGGGTTATGGTTAGAAGCCAAAAATGTTGATGCGGTTAACGAATCACTGAATTTATATCAAAATGTATTAAGTAATGAAGAATTAGAACAATACATTAAAGCAGGTTTGCAATTAGATGAAAACCATTTGGGTTTACGTGTATTAGCCGAAAGTCGCTTAGGTTGGAGTGTTAAGAAAACCGCTGAAGAAATTGGTGAGAAAACAGGATTGGAACCCGTTGCTCCCGCACAAAAAAATCCACGCCACAAAAAAATGGACGATGGTCAAAGTGTGGCCTCTGCTTTAGCACGAAAATTGTTAGTTACGGGTAATAGCCGTATTAGCGACATTAGCAACGATGAAAAAGGCGCAGTATTAGCATTTATGGAACCCGAACAAGGTGTAAAACTGCTAAAAGACTCGCTTAGTTATGATGCAGCAACCAAATATTTAAACAAAGCGATTCGTAGTTCTGCTAAACCCGCCTCATTATTAATTGACGCATTAACATTGGATTATCGCAATCAAAACATTAATGGTTTTGCAGCACACTTGTGGAATTTATATTATAGTTTAGGGCAATACGGTCGCCAAGTAAAAGAGCGCATGCTCGGTTGGGGATACAGTATGGGACAACATCCTGTATTTGAACGCTTAGAAACCAATCCTAACGAAGCTTCTTTACGTGATTTAGGCATTCAACAAGGTTGGATAGATGGTGGCAGTTTAAAAAAAGCACGCTACCAAGCTTTAGTAACAGAAAAAGAAGATGTTAATATTGAACCACGTACGCCAGCAGAGCGCATTTTGAAAGAGGCAGAATCTTTGCTGATGTATGGTCAATTGGATAATTCTATGGAATTACTAGAAAATTCTATTATGGAATATCCACAAGAATCACAACTTTATATAGCGTTGTTTGACTTATATGAACGTGCAGAAGAATGGGACAGATTAGAAAAACTGTTGCAAGATTTGCGCTCACAAGTCAAAACATTACCTGAGGAAGTGGTATTGGCAATGAGCCAATTACTACAACGATTCAATAACGGCTCATTCGGACATTAATAATGATGAATCATGATTTGCCACGAGTAAAAACGGTGAAGTTGTTGTTTGTCGCCATGGACGAACAACAGCAGGCCATGTTTAAAATGGCGTTTAAAATGCACAATACCACAAACTATCAAGTGATAGATGCGGGCTCAGGTGAAAAACCTGAACTAGTCATTGTGGATGGGGATAGCCCCTCAGGCTTAACCGCTTGGCAAAAAGCTAAGGGTGATTATTCAGGCAGTACTGTAGTATATTTTTCCAAATCGCCTCCCTCTGTTACAGCACCCTATTTATCTAAACCCATTAAGTTTGATACACTATTTTTAAGCTTACGTAATTTATTACAAGGCAATGGTGTGTGGGTGGTACATTCAGGAAGTGGGCAACGTACAGTAGCAGCCACACAACATACAACCCATCAATCTGCAGCCAGCACACCAACACGTGAACAACGTGCAGGTGAAATTGTTATTCCGCGCTTTGACCCCAAAATAGGTTTGTTGGGTACATTCCGTGAGGTACTGACACATCAACGTAATACGATGATTTTGGTAGATGATAAGCCAGTCTTGGCAGTTTTCCCTGCAATACAACGTGTATGGGTTGCTATAGATGCAGAACAGTTAAAAGCATTATGTCGCCAAGAACGTATTGCAATACAAACTAAGCAAATTCCGGATAACAGCAATATTCAAGAACGTGCTAATGCAACGGTAACTTCGTGTATGTGGCAAGTGGCGTTGTGGACAGCAAATGGGCGTTTAGTTCATCCATTGAATCCCAATACTGTATTCCGCTTAAAAGCATGGCCTAATTTAACGCGTTTAGCGTATTTGCCTGAAGCGATGCGTTTGTCTGCATTTTTAACTAAAACTTCTGTTAGTTTGAATATGCTATATAAGCTGATGCCTTTGGATATGGGTGATATTTTAAACTATATTGCGGCTACTTATTTGACCGATTATTTGGCAGTAACCCAACAAGTCAATGAAACCGCAAGTGCTGGAGTACAGTCTGCTACTCGTGCTACAGTCAATACAACAGCTGTGCCCAAACCAGAACAAGTTGAGGCAGCACGCCCAGCAACACCACAAAAAACAGGTGGTTTGCTGAGTCGATTAATGAAAAAATTGCTGAATAAATAAGAGGTATTTGCCATGTTGGTAGAAAATAAAATTATTTTTACAGGTCCAGTTGGTGTTGGCAAAACTACAGCTATTGCAGCGTTGTCAGATGAACCGCCTGTGCAAACAGATGCCAGCGCCTCTGATATGACCGCTGTGCGCAAAGGTTATACGACCGTTGCAATGGATTATGGTTTAATTCAACTAGACGAAAATACAAAAGTACACTTATACGGTACACCTGGTCAAGAACGCTTTGATTTCATGTGGGATATTCTGAGCCAAGGTAGTATGGGATTAATTCTTTTATTGGATAATACTCGTGGTAATCCTTTAAAAGATCTAAAATTTTTCTTAGATTCATTTGCTGATTTACTCAAAACTGCTCCTTTAGTAGTAGGCGTAACTAAAATGGACATTCGTGCCGTGCCAGGAATTGATGTATATCAAAAATATTTGGCACAGCATGGTTTAAATGTGCCTGTATTTGAGGTGGATGCTCGTAACGAAGATGATGTAAAACAGTTGGTAACAGCAATGCTGTTCCAAATTGACCCTGGTTTAGAGGCATAATATAATATGGAATCTACACTCTCATTACAAACTAACTTATACCCTCATATTACTGCAGCAGGTGCATTTTATGCGGTAGCAAATAAAAGCGTTAGCGCAAGCCGTACTTTATTATCTAATATCTTAAAATCAGATGGTCGCGAGCCTATTAGTCAAGAAAAACTATTGCAATGGGCAGAGACAGAAGATATTGATTCGGCATTAAATTTACTTTATCGTTTGCAACGTTTGGAGTTTTTGTATGGTAGTGATACCCCTACTGAACAACCACCTTTGCAAGAAAACACATTAGCAAACTTATTGCCTTATATGTCTGATAGCCAAAAAGCTTTATTGATTGATCAAGATGGTTTTTATTTTGCCAACTCTGGCTTTCATCATGAGGCAGCAGAAGAAGTCGCAATTTTAGCTAGTGAAGCCATTCGCTTATCCGAAAGACATGCTTTACTGATTAAAAACAATTTGAACATCTATCAAAATGCATGGGGTTTATGTGATCCAACTGGACAAAGTGAATTAACCTTTTTCCCAATTTATATTAATGATTTTAAATATATTTTGGTAACGGGTGGCTCACCACAGCTACATAAAGAAGCCTTTGTATCATTGGTGCGTGCGTTGTACCAAACTGCCGAAGCTGCTGCTAATTTTGATAATGCTTTCTAAATTAATATGGAACGAATAAAATGCATGAACAACTCTTAACATCCGTATTGAGCGACTTAAATAGCTCTTCTGTTGACATTACTTCTTCTGCCATTATTTCTACCGACGGCTTACCTGTAGCACATTTGTTACCTGCCAATATTGATGCTGATCGTGTTGGTGCAATGTCTGCCGCATTATTGGCATTGGGTAATCGTACAACACATGAACTGCACTGTGGTGAATTGGAACAAGTTATTGTAAAAGGTAAATTAGGTTATACCTTATTGATTCAAGCAGGTGGAACCAATGTATTATGTTTAACCGCAAAAGAAAGCGCAAAATTGGGTTTGATTTTGTTAGATGCACGTCGTGCGGCGCGTAGTATTGTGGATATTACTAAATAATGCTTGACAGAAACGAATAAATATGTTTTAATTCGTTTCTTTAATTGGCCAGATAGCTCAGTCGGTAGAGCAACGGATTGAAAATCCGTGTGTCGGCAGTTCGATCCTGCCTCTGGCCACCAAATTATTAGCCCAAGCGTTTTACGTTTGGGCTTTTTCATATGATAGGATAAAAAATCATGCGAATAGATGGACGTGAGGGGAGTCAAAATATTGAAGATCGCCGCGGTGACAGTGGTGGATTGGGTGGCGGGAAGCCTATGGGTGGGCTTTTAGGGATTATTGTGGTATTAGTGGGTGCATATTATGGTATAGATCTATCAGGCTTAGTTAATACAGGCGCACAACTAACCCAACAAACTCCGACTGTACAACAAGAAGTTTCTCCACAAGAAAAACAACTTTATCAATTAAGTTCTGTGGTATTGCGTGAAACAGAAAAAGTATGGGGTCATTATTTTTCCAAAATGGGACAAACTTATCGCATGCCAACCATGGTGTTATATTCTGGTGCAACCAGCACAGGTTGTGGTACTGGGCAATCTAGTGCTGGTCCATTCTATTGCCCCGCAGATCAAAAATTATATATCGATTTGTCATTTTATAACACAATGAAAAACCAGTTGGGTGCAGAAGGCGATGCGGCTTTTGCTTATGTGTTAGCACATGAAGTTGGCCATCATGTACAAACATTATTAGGTACAATACAACAAGTACATCAGGCACAACAACAAGCTAATACAACAGAAAAAAATGCATTATCAGTAAAATTAGAACTACAGGCAGATTGTTATGCTGGCGTGTGGGGTTATTTTGCACAAAAAGACGGTTTATTTGAAGAAGGTGATATAGAAGAAGCATTCAATGCTGCTCAAGCTGTGGGCGATGATACATTGCAACGTCGTGCACAAGGTTATACTGTCCCACATACTTATACGCATGGTACTGCGGCACAACGTCAACAATGGTTGCAACGCGGTTTGCAAACGGGTGACATTAATCAGTGTAATACATTTACACAATAAATCTTTGATATAAAGACGTATTGTGTTTTGCCCATACTATAATAAAATCGGTTAAAATCACGCTTTTTATTTTTATTATAAACCATGCATTTGCTCTCGCTATTGACTGCCCTAGCTGATGGCACACCTCGTCATATTACTGAATTAGCACAATTGGCACAGTGCGCTCCACAACAATTAAACGCTATTTGGCAATCTTCCCCCAATCATATTCGCCCACTATTACGCCAATTAGATGGGGGATATTGGCGTCTATCGCGTCCAATTGCTTTGTTAGCTCATTTATCACATGATTCATTTGATATACACGTGGTGCAAGAAACCACTTCTAGCAATGATATTTTGTTAGAACAAGCACGAATTGGCGAAAACATTCATCGTACAATTATTATTGCTAACACCCAAACCCAAGGACGGGGCAGACAAGGAAAAACATGGCAAACCCATATTGGTGAATGCCTCACTATGAGTGTAGGTTGGTCATTCTCTTTACCACAAGCGCAACTAAATGCACTTGCCCCACTCACCGCCCTAGCCTGTCAAAAAGCTTTAATGCAACATGGTTGCATAACACAAATCAAGTGGCCCAATGATTTAATGGTAGGTTTGGACAAACTAGGTGGTATTTTAATCGAAACCGTGCGTAAAAATGGTGTTACCCACGTGATTGTAGGTATAGGTATCAATTTTATGCTTCCACAACATGTTGATAATGCTGCTGCTTTTTTGAATATTAGTCCCAAAAAAACAACGATACAAGATTTAATTTATAGCATCTTATTTCAACTGGAAACCTTATATCAGCAATTTGAACACCATGGTTTTGAGGCATTCATAGCAGATTATGAATCCGTGCATCGTGACCAACTACAAGAAATTTATTTATTACAAGGTGAACATATTATCACACAAGGCCGTGTATTGGGTATCAATACAAATGGTGCCTTGCGTCTGATGACAGAACAAGGCGAACAACATATTGTTAGTGGTGAAATCAGTTTACGTCGTCCCGAGCAAATCGCTATTATTGAAACGCCCAATGTTTCTAAACATTATTTATTATTAGACGCGGGCAATAGTCGGTTAAAATGGGCTTGGGTAGAAGAAGGACATATCGTACACAAAGCGCATGCACCTTATCGAGATTTATCGCGTTTGCAACAAGAATGGCAAGAATACCATCACACTTATACTAAAATTTATGGTTCCGCTGTATGCGGAAAATTAAAACAATCCGTGGTAGAACAAATGTTACCACTATACAGCGTAACATGGTTGCCTTCTATGCCCAAAGCCTTTGGTATTATCAACCACTATCGCCTGCCCGAAACTCACGGTGCAGATCGCTGGTTTAATGCTTTGGGTAGTCGTAAATTTACACGTAATGCTTGTGTTATTGTTAGTTGCGGCACCGCAGTAACCATAGATGCATTGACACATGACAATCATTATTTGGGTGGCAGTATTTTGCCAGGATTTCATCTAATGCGAGAAGCATTGACACAAAATACTGCACAATTAAATAAAAATGAAGGGGCATATTATCCCTTCCCTACTACCACTAATAATGCCATTACTACAGGTATGGTAGATGCCATATGTGGCGCTATGATATTAATGCACAAACGATTACAAGAACGTCAACCTAATATGGCGGTAGATGTTATCTTAACAGGTGGAGGCGCATATAAAATTATGCAACATTTGCCTAAAACATTCAGTACCAACCATACAATTAAAATTGTGGAAAATTTGGTAATTTTTGGACTTTTAAATTGGATTGAACATCAATGAAATGGCTATTTGCAACCCTTGTTGGGCTTAATTTAATCGTATTTGCAGGCATGATCGCAACAAAAATTTATAAAAATAATCAGCCTATTGCTGTTCAAGCCCCCGCTCCCATCGCACCAACGCAGCCACCTGTTGTCATTAATATGGGAGGCACCAGTCTAACTGCGCCCACAGCAAGCCCAAATACAACTAACACAAGTAAAACCCCACAATCAGCTCGGGTAGCCACACCCAGTAAACCTGCACCAACCCACAAACCTACAATAGAAAAAGCAGAAGCACCCAGCGAACCTCAAGTCAAATATCGCAACTGTTCTGCACGTGTATCTATGCCCGAAGATGATTATCATCGAATTAAAGGTTTATTGGCGCGCTTTCCTCATGCGGCTACACGCCAAGTGGTGCAGGGTGGAGAAGAGGGAGACAGTCAAATTTCTTCGCGTATGAATGTATTATTTATGTCATTAAGTGATGAGGACGCTAATACTGTTCAAGGTATTGTAGGACGTTATGGCTCACTCAATCGCGCACCATGTCATCAATAGCGATGAATACACAAGTATCATAAATCAAAGCCGATAAGACAAAGTAATCAGATCTATTATATAAGTATCAATGGTATAAAATAGTGTGATAAAAATGTATTATTTTAATGTATAGAGATGGTTATGTTGTATCATATCCCATACGGCTGGTGTAACACATTTTTGTACATAAGCCGTATTGCCTTTTGCCATCGCTTGACGAATTTGACTAGAACTGATGTCCATTATAGAAGCATTTAGCAACTTGATTTCACCCTGATGTAATGCCCTAATTAACCATTCTTGTAATGGTGTTGGGATGTGCGCTAAATTTTGCCCTGAACGCGCAGCAACAGCAATATGGGTCTGGCGTACTAATACTTGCCAATTTTTCCAGGTGTGTAACTGCATTAAACTATCCATACCCATCAACCACCACAGCTGATCACTTGGATAGATCTGTTTAAAAATATTAATGGTATCAATGGTATAAGTTGCACCATGACGAATCATATCCATATTACTTACAGCAAAGCGTTCATCTTGCGCAATGGCTTCTTGCACCATTTCTAAACGTTGTTGTGCGGATGTTTGGGGGCTGTTTTTGTGATAGGGTTCACCTGCTGGCAAAAATAATACCGTATTTAATGCCAATTCATCAGCAAAAGCACGGGCAATATGCAAATGCCCTTTATGTATTGGATCAAAACTCCCGCCAAATAAACCTATCTTCATAATGCATCCCTCACATTGGTACTAATATTTGTATTTGCCCCATCTTCTATCAAGGTAAGCTTACCTGTGGCAGGATGCATAATCAAACCATGTACAGCAATGTATTTAGGCATCAGTGGATGATAACGAATCAAACGCACAGTATGACGCACACTATCTTCCACATTATCAAAACCTGTGAGCCACGCA
>CAKARD010000006.1 GCA_916720425.1 uncultured Kingella sp.
CTTGTTCAATGGTTTGATTTAAGCGTCCGATAATCCACATATCAGGGAATGAATAGCCGCGTGGTTCGGTCGCGGTTGCGCCATAACCGCAGTCTTTGTCTTCGGTGTTCATTAATACGAAATTGGTCGCATTCCAAATTTTGTTGCAGAAATTGCGATAACCTTCGGCGCGTTTGAAATCAAAGTTTACCGAACGCCCCAAGCTGGCGTAACTTGCCATCGTGAAACGCAGCGCGTCTGTTCCCATCGCAGGAATGCCTTCAGGGAACAGTTTTTCCGTGGCTTTGCGAACTTGCGGCGCGGTTTCGGGTTTGCGTAAACCTGTTGTACGTTTAATCAATAAATTATCCAAATCAATGCCATCAATCAAATCCACAGGGTCAATCACATTGCCTTCGGATTTGGACATTTTTTTGCCCTCGTGGTCACGCACAATGCCATGAATGTACACATCACGGAACGGCACTTTGCCCACAATATGCGTGGTCATCATAATCATACGTGCCACCCAGAAGAAAATAATCTCGTAGCCCGTAACCAACACATTGGACGGAATAAACGCTTTCATTGCTTCGGTTTCAGGTTCGCCGTCTTTCCAACCCAAAGTCGTAAACGGCACAAGCGCGGACGAAAACCATGTATCCAATACATCTTCATCGCGTGTTAATTTCAGGCTGCCTGAAAGCTTTTGCGCTTCTTCTTCGTTGTGCGCAACATAAATTCTGCCATTTTCGTCATACCATGCAGGAATTTGATGCCCCCACCACAATTGACGCGAAATGCACCAATCTTGGATATTGTTCATCCATTGGTTATAAGTGTTGACCCAATTTTCGGGTACAAATTTGACTGCGCCTGAATCTACTGCGTGTTTGGCTTTTTGTGCCAAGCTCATGCCCTTGAATTCGGAATCAGGTTCGCCGCCATTTGGTGCTGCTGACATCGCCACAAACCATTGATTCGTCAGCATCGGTTCAATCACGCTGCCTGTTCGGTCGCCTTTTGGGGTCATCAATTTATGCGGTTCGGTTTTAACCAATAAACCTGCTTCGTCTAAATCCGCAACAATTTGTTTACGCGCTTCAAATCTATCCAAACCTGCGTATTTTTCAGGCAGCCTGAATGATTCCAAAACCTTGCTGCGGTAATCAAACACTTCTGCCATTGCCAAAATTTTCGCGTCTAAACTCAATACGCTGATTAATTGCGTGTCATGGCGTTTACCGACTTCATAGTCGTTAAAATCGTGTGCTGGTGTAATTTTTACGCAACCAGAACCAAAGTCTTTTTCTACATATTCGTCTGCAATCACGGGAATAGTACGCCCAGTCAAAGGCAAAATCAGTTGTTTACCAATCAAATGCGTATAGCGTTCATCTTCGGGGTGAACGGCTACCGCCACATCACCCAACAAAGTTTCAGGGCGCGTGGTTGCAACAACAATGGCTTCGTCTGGATTATCTGCCAATGGATAACGGATGTGCCACATAGAGCCATCGGTTTCCACGTTTTCCACTTCCAAATCGGAAACGGCTGTACCCAACACAGGGTCCCAGTTTACCAAGCGTTTGCCGCGATAAATCAAGCCTTGATTGTATAATTTAACAAACACTTGGGTAACGATTTCCGCACGCGTGTCGTCCATTGTGAAATATTCGCGAGACCAGTCGGCAGAGCAGCCCACGCGACGCATTTGTTGGGTAATGGTGCCACCTGAAATATTTTTCCATTCCCAGACTTTTTCCAAGAATTGTTCGCGCCCCAAATCATGACGAGAAATATTTTGTGCTGCGAGTTGGCGTTCCACGACAATTTGCGTGGCGATGCCCGCGTGGTCAGTCCCTGGAATCCAGCAAGTGTTGTAGCCTTTCATGCGATAATATCGCGCCAAACCATCCATAATGGTTTGATTGAACGCGTGTCCCATATGCAACGTACCTGTTACATTGGGAGGGGGCAGTTGGATTGAAAAACTTTGCGATTTGGAGAAATCGGCGGCAAAATAACCGTTTTGTTCCCAGTTTTGATAGTGTTTGGTTTCAATTTCGGAAGGGTTGTATTTGTTTAACATTTTGGAATGCTGCCTGAAAGTTGAATTGATTAAAAGATTTGGGATTATAGCAAAAATGAGGGATTGCGGTTTTTCAGGCTGCCTGAAAAAGAAAAAATGGATTGGCAATTTTTTACCAATCCAATTTTATTTTATTGTAACTTCGCCTTGAATGTGTACGAAAGACGGCATGACAAATGGCGGATGTTTATCTATGCAGACTAATTTAATTGTTACCTTATTAAATAAAATAGATATTACAATGATGATTACATATAAAATACATCGTGATTTTCTATTTTTTCATATAGTACGAAGGGAAAGCCCATGCCCCAAAATATGCAACAAGTCACCCAAAAAATCCGCCAGCTCAAAAATGAATTAACTCCCGAAGAACGCCTAAAACTCTGGCAGCAAACGTGTCAGCAAAATGGTTTAAGTGGCGAATTTGCACTATCAGCCAAACTCGGTGAATCCGCCGCCACTGAAGAGCAAATCAAATGGATTGCTGAAATGTATGGGCGGTAAACATTTAGACTGCCTGAAAATTCATTACCCGCGTTACAATATCAAATTTTTGGATACATTATGCAATCTAATCCATTTATGCAAATGGCCGATGAATGGCACACTGCCCATATCGCATTAACACAACATCAACCCATTGTCAGCATTTTTGGTAGTGCGCGTTTGCCGCCGACATCACCCGAATATATTCTTGCCACTCAGGTTGCCAAAAGATTATCTGATGAAGGTTTTTCTATTTTATCGGGCGGAGGACCAGGCATTATGGAAGCGGCAAATAAAGGAGCATTTGAAGGTAAAAGTCAATCTATCGGATTAAACATCGTTTTACCACACGAACAACACCCCAATCCCTATCAACATCTTTCCATGAAGTTTGAAAATTTTGCCTCAAGAAAAGCAACCTTTGTGCAGCATTCCATGGCTTTTATTGTATTTGCGGGGGGTTTTGGAACGTTAGATGAATTATTTGACACACTCTCACAAATGCAAACAAAAAAAATCATGTCCCGACCCATTATTTTGGTGGGGCATGATTTTTGGCAAGGTCTATTAGACTGGATTGAAGCACAATTAGTGGCACGGGGTTTAATTCGTGCAGAGGATATGCAGCTTCTCACCATTATGGATAACACCGAAGCAATTGTAGAACGAATCATTCAATCGCTTTAACTTCACTTTTTTGCCGCTTTTGTTGGCGATATTTCCATGGTGCAAGCGGATTTTTTCCTTTCCATAAACCGATTTTATGTGATTGAGCATGACTTTGTGCGGTTTCATAACGTGTGTAATCACTGGTTTCTTGGTTTTTCTTGGCAAAACTTTGATAATGCCATGCATTACCTTGTTCCACTTGAGCTAAATTCACATCACGTCCATTAATGATTAAGCGTGCGACTTTTCTACCATACTGGTCAGTATCTATCACTTGAACGCGTATGCTTTGTTTATCTATCATTTGACGCAAAGCATCACGACTGGCTATCCCATAAGCTTGAGTTGTTTCTGGTGCATCAATAAATGCCATACGCACACGGAGCATTTGCCCATGATTATCGGTAACGCGTACGGTATCACCATCATGTACGTTATTGACCATTGCTATAAAATCAGTGGGGCTTTCTTGAAATGTAGCCTTAGGAGTGCAAGCGGTTTGTTTAATCAATAAAACCGCTGCAACCAATAAAGCTAAATTTTGCTTAGATGATAATGCCTTAAGCAATCTATTCCAATTAAACCGTTGCGCCATTAAGCATTTGCCTCTATCAATTCCACACCATCTTTGCGTGCTAAAATCAATAAATCAGCAGGATGATGGGCAAATAAGCCATTTTCTACGACACCCGTCATTTTATTAAGCTTATCTTCCATTGCAATGGGCTGATTTAAATCTAAATCATACACATCTAAAATCTCGTTGCCATGCCATGTTTTGCAGCCAATACGCAATTCTGGCCGACCACCCAATTTAACAATTTGTCGTGCCACCATAGAACGCGCCATAGGAATAACTTCTACAGGTACAGGAGATTTCTTACCTAAACGCGAAACATATTTACTTTCATCAGCAATACAAATAAATTTTTCGGACAGATTGGCAACAATTTTTTCGGATAAATGTGCTGCGCCGCCACCCTTAATCATTTGCAAAATATGATTAATTTCGTCTGCACCATCAATATAAATAGATAGACGTTGTACATCATTGGGATGAATCTCTGCAATATTATATTGCGCCATTAATTGTGCGCTTGCTGCTGATGTGGTTACTGCACCTTTGATTTTTTTACCACTTTTACCCAATGCCTCAATAAAGAAATTCACTGTACTGCCTGTACCAATACCGATATATTCATTTTCTGGTATCAGCTCTACCGCTTTTTGTGCCGCGAGACGTTTCAGTTCATCTTGTGTCATATGCTATTCCACTACATAAAAATAAAAAAGATTATAACCTATCTTATCATCAACAAAACAACCGCTTGCGCTTCAATAGCCTCTTGTTGCCCCAAATATCCTAAGCCCTCATTGGTTTTTCCTTTGATATTCACATTTTCTATAGATAAACTCAAATCATCAGCAATATTTTGGCGCATTTTATCAATATATGGGCGCAATTTAGGCTGTTGTGCGATGATGGTACTGTCTATATTAACAATCGACCAACCACGTTTTTGCACAATGGCATAGGCTTGTTTGAGTAATTGCCGACTGTCTGCATCTTTGTGTTCAACCGCCGTATCAGGAAATAATTTACCAATATCTCCCAATGATAATGCACCCAAAAGCGCATCGGTAATCGCATGCAATAATGCATCTGCGTCTGAATGCCCTAATAAGCCTTTATCAAAAGGAATGGTTACCCCGCCTAAAATTAAATCGCGCCCCGCTACCAAACGATGTACATCGTAACCTTGTCCTATGCGTAAATTCATCTCACTCTTTCATTTTGTATGGATCGTAGTGCAATGATACCGCAACACGATGCCATTGAATAAAAAAAGCAACCTTGCTTAGGTTGCCTAATCAAAACATGCATATTATTTTGCTTCGCTGTCTGATGTGCTATTTGTTTGTAACACAAGGCACTTAATGCTAAACAACAAAATTCAAAGGGAACTTCGTTTCTATACGGCTATCAGTCCCAGCTACGCTTAACCTTTACTGGCTTTTTTTGCTGCGGCTTTTTCTAAAGCTTCAAAACGTTTGCTGATATACTCGTGCAACAAATCGCGTTTTTCCCAAAAAAATGTTTCAAATTTTTGCAATGAATAGATTTTTTGTACCATTTTAGGAAAACCACTATGCAACAAAGCGGCAATAGTTTTGCTATGTTGTTCATCGTCCATAGCTTGTTTTAGGGTGAGCTTTTGTTCTGCTAAAAAGGCATCAACATGTTTTTTAACATAGTGGCTGATTTCAAATTGGTTTATCATTTTATTATTTCCTATGAGGGTGATATGGGTTTAATAAGCAAATGCTTTGCCATTTAGTCAAATCGCTTAATGTATTTCAATTCACCGCCTGATGAAACCGTACCAATTTTAGCAATGGCTTGGAAGGAACGGCTCAATTGATACACCAATTTAACGGTTTGACTGGCTGTTTCTAGCCCTGCTTCATAACCTAGGTATATGTTTTGGTTGATTTGTTTGCCAAAAGTGAGTACTTGTTGTGCTGGATTCATTTCACCCGTTTGAGCATTGCGTGTCTGTTGGCTGGTTAAACCAAAATCATCAACTAAGCCCATTTTATCATTAAGCTTTCCTGCTAAAAATGCGCTGGCAGCGGTGGCCAGTGCGGCGTTATCTCCACTACTACCAGAGCTGGCTCGGTTTAGAATCAACCATGAGAGCTTATCTTTTTCACTCATCGGTTCGTTGGCAACCAAGCTAACACGAGGTGCGTCTAAATTACCCAAAACTTCCACTCCCGCTCCAACAGGTGAAGCACGGCGTTCGGCACGAATATTAAGATTGGGTTTTGCTAATGGCCCTACAAATGAAATCGTGCCTTTTTTAATGATTAAATCTTGTCCATAGGCTTTGTATTGCCCTTTGATAATATTGACACTGCCCACAGCTTGTACATTGCTGGTTGTCGTAGAAGTCAGCTTGAGTTTGCCACCCAAATTGACATCTAGCCCTTCGCCAGTAAAATAAAACTTGTTCGCCAAGTCAAAAGTTAAATCTAGCTTAAATGGCATAGGCGCAGCAGGCGCAGGTTGGGTTTCCCCAACGATGACCACATCATCATCGAGTGTGGGTGCGGTGCCTTCTTGGAAAGTAAAACGCCCTTCATCGGTTTTTAAGCTGCCACTTAATGCAACGCCTTGAGCAGTATAACGCACATCATTATTTCCTGATAAGGTGAGGCGACGTGTTGCTTGATCTAAAATGGGGTAATGATCAAAAATCAATTTGGCCTCAACATCAGGTGCATCATTTAAATAAGCAGCTTGTCCTGCAAGCGTTAAAGTGCCGTTTTTGCGTTTAAATTGCAATGCATCTATATGCCAAGTTTGCCCATCTAAACGTGATTTTAGACTACCATTATCCAATATTACGCCCACTTGGCGGTTGCGATAATACAGATTATTACCATTAATCGTACCACCTAACTTGGGTTGAGATACATTGCCACCAAGATTAATATCGGCATTCAGATAACCTTTGACAATTTGTCCCACTGGCAAAATGGCTTTTAAAGATGTACTCAAATCAGTAATATTCACCTTCATATGCCCCGATACAGGCGCAACAGCAATATCTCCCCCAAAAGCTTGCAGAATATTATAATGACCTGAAATTTCAGCAATATTGGTTTTGGCATTAATTTTATTGTGAATTTCGTTGCCCGATAATTGTGTATTCAATACAAAATCACGCAATCCTAAAGGCTGTTTGCGCATGGGTAAAATCACATCACCTGATTGTTGTTTTATAGTTAAAAAACCATGCGCACGGGTACTATAGTTCAAATCCCAATTAGCGGCAATAGTCAAATCATGCTCTATAGGAGGCGTATAAAAATTGTGTAATTGTGCCAACTGCAATCCATTGGCATTGCCTTTACTGGTTAAACCACTTTTTGCGTCCCACACAAAATGGTCTAAATTGAGGCTGCCTCCCAAAGCTTGCCAACGCGCAGCACTCATCACCACACGCGCAGCACCCGCTTCTAAATGCATAGGATGATTGAGGCGCAACTGTAATGCTCCTGCCACATCCAACACACCCACTGTTCCCATCCATTGATTTTGTTCACTCAAACCACCATTTGCACCTAAATTTAAGCTTAATGGTTTGTTATCTATCTTAAGATTGGCACTGGCTTGTAATTGATGTTTGCGCAATGTACCATGCAGTGCGGTATTGACTTTGTCAATACGTGTTCCACTGGCATTAATGTCAGTGCCATTCAGAGTAATATGCAATGGGCGTGTGGCTTCGGGTGAAGCTTCAATGGAAAAATCTAACTGTTGTGCTTTCACTGCTTGCGCCAAGGCAAACTGACGAACTTTTCCTTCTAACTTAGCATCTAGCGCAGTGAAACTATCAGCAGTATTACTGATGACACCTTTAGCGGTGAGCAAACCTTGCAACCCAAAACCAAACAAACTCAGTTGTGGCGCATCAATATCTACTACCAAACGATCGCCCTTTTTGCCAAATGCACCTTGAGTATTAATACTGTTATTACCCAGTTTTATCGCTAAATCGGCTTGGCTTAAATGATTATTTTTATAAGTAATTTTGCCATTACCTGATAGGGGTGCGTCCGATAATGTGGAAGGCGCAAAATTCATCTCTGTCGCAAAGGCAGTTTTAGCCATTTCACCATTAACTTTCACATGTCCATTGATGTTACCTTCTGGCAAATCAGAATATAGTTTGGCTGGGTTAAAAGTTTGTGATTGCAGTTGTAATACCAATTTTTGTGTATCAAACAGTTCTAAATTACCTGAAGCATTTAATACCCCTCCACCTTGAGGTTTGATCTGGACTTGTTCTATCCACACCGTTTGACGTTGCTTCGCATCGGGAATCAGTTTAACCGTACCTGTGGTATCAGCGCGTCCTGTGTTCAAATTCCACTGTGCCACAGGCTGGGTGAATGTACCCTTGGCGACAATATGACCATTTAACACACCCTTGATAGGGCTGCTAATGGCATCTTGAGCGGTAATATTTTCCAACTGTGCGCTCAAGTTGAGCGTTTCTTTCGCAGGATAAATGCCACCACTTAACGATAATTTTCCTTTTTGAATCAACTGTACAATTAAGTTATCTATTTCAACGGCACCTGTATCATTCATTTGAAATGCCCCCGCAATATCACGCACTGGAATACCGTTTTTATCGGCGGGCAAAGGTTTTTCGTTATGCAGACTAATGTTACCCAGCAGCATTTTTTCCACTTGGTTTTGTGGCAACAAACTCAAATCAAAAGTTAATTGCGCTTGTGGCAAAGTTGGCACAAAAGCTTGTGGATTAATCCCTTGTCCTATAACATTTACCTTTTCTATCATTTCACTTAGCTGTGGCTTAAAAGGATGAATTTTAGTATCCGCTTTAAGTGATACGCCTTGCCCTAACAAATCCACATTCAGTGCAATATCTTGCAAACTACCGTTTAGTATTATGTGATTTTGTGCGCTAATGTCGTCTAATTGCCCTGCACTATTAATTTTGCCATCAAGCGCAAAAGGTGCTTGACTGGCAAGGCTTAATGTGCCTGTGCTATGCGACCAATGTGTATCTAAAGATTGGATATTTAATGCATGTTTTTGATGATCAAATTGGTATTGTAATACCGCGCCTTTAAGATAAGCTTCAGTTTGTTTCTCTTGGGTAAATTTGCCAATACTCAATTTATCCAAACTAATGCTAATAGGTAAGTCTAAACTATCGGGCAATACAGCGGGTTCAGTAGGTTTATCAGGCTGGGGTTTGCTATTCAAGTGAATATCACCCACATTTAGCTCGGTGATATGTAAATGTTTTTGCCATAGTTGACGCGGTTGCCACGCTACTTGAAGTTGTGACAAGGTTATCTCTGCCGTATCGGTTTGAATATACATATTTTTCGCATAAAAACCGTCTAAGATTGTGCCAGACAACTGCTCAGCTTGAATGTGAACATTGGCATATTGCGGCAAACGAAATAGAGCAAAACGTAAGCCACTTTCACTATTAAGTAGCCAAGTTGCGCCCATGCCTGCACCACCCATTAACACCAGCAATCCGCCTAGCGTATAACGCAAAAAACGGTATTTTTTCTTATTCTTGAGTGGTTTGGGAGACTCGGTTTTGGGTAATATAGGATCAATTTTCTGTTCAGTCATGATGGATACATTAGGGTAAAGCGATGGTTGGGGACGTGGACTCCCCACACGTGGTACGCGGCAAGAGGCGTGTTCACAACATCAGAATTGCAATTTTAAAAACGGGTGCCTAAACTAATATGCCAACGGATTTTTTTATCATGATGGCCATAAGCAATGTCAAATGAAAATGGGGCAGCAGGACTAAACCAACGCACACCCAAACCCGTACCATGTCGCAAAGTCATGTCTTTGAAAGTATGCGCGACACTGCCAACATCATGAAAGATGGCTAAGGCAAAATCTTGTTTAATGGGATATTGGTACTCTCCACTGGTCGTAAACATAGCACGATCAGGTAATATGGCATCACTATACCACACGCGCCGTCCAATGCTGTCTAACTCGTAGCCACGCACACTGGTGGCACCCCCAGTACGAAACATTAGACTAGATGGAATGTTGCCACTTTCATAATCTTTTTGGGTATAAACATAGCCGATCTCGCCGCGAGCGACAAATGTGCCAATTTGGGCATTGTCGGGGGTAAAATAATATCCCGCATTTGCTTTAACACGTGCCATAAAAGCAGATGATAATACTGTGCCTAAGGTGGTACCCACTTTGCCATCTAAATAATAGCCATTGCGTGGACGCATGGTGGTTTCAATGTTTTGACGTTTCCATGATGCAGTGAGCATGGTAACAAAGCTGCGGCCAAAGTTAATATTACTATCGGGTAAGCGACTATCTTCGCCAATAAACTCCAAGCCATAACGTGCTTCTATATTGCCACGATCGCGTACATACCAAATACCACTAGATAAAGATTTTTTCTCTAGCTTTTGCGTAGTGCTGCGATTATAAGTAATATTGCTGGTTAAATAGTGTCCTTTGCTATTGCGTGGCTGGCGAATCCCTAAACCAAAAATCGTTTGGTATCTATCCATTTGAAACGATGTAGAACCAACATAACCTTTGCCAAAGAGGTTGTAATATTCATAACCAATATTACCCCCTAAACCATATTCTGAATCAAAACTCACCCCTGCTTCTACTTTGTGACGTTTAACTTCAGTCACTAGAATTTTAACAGGAACGCGATCACCTTTAAGATTAGCAAAATCAGCCTGCACACTGGCACCTGAGTAATGACTATCACTTTCTAGGGCTTGTTGATAATCCAATAATTTGTCTAAATCGTATGGATCACCTGTCGCAAAACGTGCCAAACCTAAAATAACTTTTTCAGGATAACGTTGATTACCTTCTACTAAAAAATCACCAAAATAAATTGGCTGTTTGCTTTCGATATTCACCAATAGATCGGCTTTTTTTGTGGCAGGATTAATGGCTGCTTGGGTTTGGCTAAACTGCGCTAGGGGATATTTTTTACGCGTTACAGCACTTAAGACAGCTGTTTTGCTGCTGGACCAGTCATCTTGACGAAAAGGCGCGTTGACAGGCAATTTCCAACCTTCAAAGGCATTTTTATAATATTCATTCAAATTGTTTTCTTCTAAAATATCGCCCAAAATGGCCACATTAATATTATCTATTGTGGTGCGTTCACCCGCTTTCACCTCTACCAGCCAGCCTTCACCTTGTGGCGATACGGTAATTTGGGCATTAAAATATCCCTCAGTTTGAAGCATTTTTTTAGCATCAGTAGGGGCATCTTCTGCCAAATAGCCCACTTGTTCTTTATCTAAAGCCTCTTTGCGCTGATAGGCAATTAAAGGCAAGTATTGTTCAAGCATGGCGCGTAATTCTTCATTATCCAATTTAATTTCAATAGGATATTTGGGCGTCAGCACCACATCGTTGCTGTTTTCTTCTGCCTCAGTAATCACAGGCGCGACATCTGTATTGGCCCACGTTAAATGAGGAAAACTGACGCACAAACAAATCAATAATAAAGAATACGAACGATAATTCATAATTTAAAAACAATTAAAAGAAGGGCAGGTATTTTACCTCAAATTTCTTTTTTCATGATTACAAATAGTTTTCATAGCCTTAGCGTTTTTTTTAATTTACAATACTTTTCATTGACAAAACCTTATATAGAGGTAATTAAACATGGCTTCACTGCTTTCATTTTTACAGCGCATTGGGTTAATAGGACAAATTATTATTGGTCTGATTGCGGGCACGCTTATTGGTGCATTTATTCCTAGTATTGCATCTACTGTTGGTCTTTTAGGAGCATTATTTGTGGGGGCATTAAAAGCAGTCGCACCATTTTTGGTGTTTATTTTGGTTACAGCTGCTATTGCACAACACAATGAGGGCACGCAAACGCATATGCGTCCAATTTTGCTTTTATATGCATTAGGTACATTTGGTGCAGCTGTGATTGCGGTTCTTGGCAGCTTTCTTTTTCCCATTACCTTAACACTCACACAAACCGCAGAAGGTATGACGCCTCCTTCTGGTATTGCTGAAGTCATGAAAAATGTCTTAATGAATCTGGTGGCCAACCCTATTCAAGCTTTAGCAGAAGGTAATTATATTGGTATTTTGGCATGGGCTTTGATGCTGGGTTTTGCCTTGCGCAATGCTAATGAAGCCACACACAAAGTGATTGGTGATTTAACCGATGCTGTTTCTTCTATTGTACGTAGTGTCATTTGTTTTGCTCCTTTGGGTATTATGGGATTGATTACAACAACCGTTGCAACAACAGGCTTTAAGCAAATGATAGCCGAATATGGTAGCTTAATCCTTTTATTGCTCACATGTATGGCATTAGTGGCATTTGTCTTTAATCCTTTGGTGGTTTACTGGAAAATCCGCAAAAATCCTTATCCTTTGGTAATGCTGTGTTTACGTGAAAGTGGCATTCCCGCGTTCTTTACGCGCTCTTCTGCGGCCAATATCCCAGTAAACATGGCATTGGCTAAACGCTTAAATCTACACGAAGACACATACAGTATTTCCATTCCCTTAGGTGCAACAATTAACATGGCAGGTGCGGCCATTACAATTACCGTTTTAGCTTTGGCAGCAGCCAATACACAAGGGATACAGGTAGATTTTGCTACAGCTTTATTATTAAGTTTGGTTGCCACCGTGAGTGCTTGCGGTGCTTCGGGAGTTGCTGGCGGCTCATTGCTACTTGTCCCCTTGGCATGCAGTTTATTCAACATTCCCAATGATATTGCAATGCAAGTGGTTGCAGTGGGTTTTGTGATTGGTGTGATACAAGATTCAGCAGAAACGGCCTTAAATTCATCTACCGATGTTTTATTTACTGCTGCTGCAGACATGGCTGCACAACGCAAACAAAAACAAGCATAACCAAAATACCCATTGAAAGACATGGGTATTTTTATATCAAAATTTATTTAAATCACTCATACTTTTGCATGGGGCTTGGGCATTTTCAACCCCAATGCAGTGATATCGCCACTTTCATCTATGGCTTTGACCGTAACACGCACACTATCAAAATTAATTTTATCGCCTGCTACGGCAAAAGTACCAAAGCGTTCTTGAAACACTTGACCCAAGGGCAGATTATTCATGCTTTCATCTATTTTCAAACCATAAGCAAATGCCAATTCCCCCAACTTAACTTGTGGATTGACCACAAATTCACCATAAAATTGTTGCTCTTCACGGTTATCTGTATCATTAGCAAACAAACGCGCAAAGGCTTCGCTATCTTGTTCTGCCAAAACATACCACACGATATCCCCTGCTTGCATTTGTGTGGCTAAATCTACATCTAGATCACGCCCTTTGCGCACCAAAGTAAACATACGACAGTTATTAAATGCACGCGTGAGTGCGTATGGGTGGCTGCCCTGTGCTTCAGATTGTTCTTCCACTTCAAAAGATTGCATGGTTACTGATAATTCATCGGTTAACCATAATTCGCGTTTATCCAATGGTTCGGGCTGTGGTGGCAAGACTATACCCAGTTTTCTCGCAACCAAAGGAATGGTTGTACCTTGAATGAGCAACGATAAAATCACAACCGCAAAGGTAATATCAAATAAACTGCGTGCGTTGGGAACATGGTTCATCATAGGCATAATGGCCAAAGTAACAGGCACAGCACCACGCAAGCCTACCCAACTAATATATATTAACTCTTTGTGATGATATTTAAACCATGCAATAGAACTATAAACCGCTAAAGGACGCGCAACTAAAATCAAAAAGCCCGCAATTGCCAAGGCCACCCATGCTTTTTCCCACAATAAAGAAGGCGTAACCAATAATCCCAATACCAAAAATAAGGTGGCTTGCGCCAGCCACGCCAAACCATCCATCACGGTAAAAACATGTTCTGTGGCAGCATTACGTGTATTGCCTACCAAGACACCCGCCAAATATACAGCTAAAAAACCACTCCCTCCCGCCATATTCGTCAGTGCAAATAACATCATCCCACCCGACATAATCATTAAAGAATACATGCCTTCTGCCAAGCGGACCCGTGTGAGTAACCATGCCAAAAATTTACCACCCAAAGTTCCCAAGACCAACCCCAAACCAAGTTGTTGTATCAAAATAATAAATGTTCCCCATGCGGTCGTATTTTCGGGTTGAGTAATCATGCCAATAAACAACGTAACCAATAAAATTGCCATAGGATCATTGATCCCACTTTCCAATTCCAAAGTCGCTTGAATCCGTGGATGCAGGCGCACACCGCTATTTCGTAACAGCGAAAAAACCGCCCCAGCATCAGTTGAACCCACAATTGCCGCCATTAACCAACCCAGCTTCCAATCTACACCCAAAAGTCTGGTAGCAAAGACACCCAACAAGCCCACACTGGCAATCACACCCCAGCTTGCCAACACCACTGCAGGTTTTATCGCAATGCGAAATGTGGCAAACTGAGTGCGCAACCCACCATCTAACAAAATCACCGCCAATGCAGACTGACTGATAAAATTTGCCAACGCAAAATTATTAAATTTAATACCCAGTCCTTCTTCACCTGCAATCATGCCCACACCCAAAAATGCCAATAATAAAGGCATACCTAGGCGGGCTGATAAACGACTCGCCAGCACGCTTGCAAATAACAAGCATGCCATTGTAAGAAAAAGTAAATTATTCATGAATTACATCATCGTTTTTTTAAAACAATATTGTTATAATTATATCATGTGGCATCTAACCATTAGATACTATTAAAAACCTAGAAAACTTTACAATAAAATAAGTCAATTTTAATTCATTAAAAAACACGGAATCTCATCATGTCTTCTTCCAATAGCATCCACCCTCATCGCCAACGCAATACAAAATGGCTTGTGTTACTCACGCTAATTTTTGCCACTATTGGTGCAATCTGGGCCATACTCTATTATGGCAAGTGGGCACATCTAGAAGAATCTGAAAACGCCTATGTTAATGGTCATATTGTGCAAATTAATGCGCAAATTCCTGGTAAAGTCATTCGCATTGCTGTAGAAGATACCGATACCGTACAAGCAGGTGATCTTTTATTAGAATTGGATAATAACGATGCCAAGCTGGCTCTAGAAAAAGCCAAAAGCCAACTGATTCAAGCCGTACGCCAACATTCACGCCTAAACTCTGGCGTTAATGCCGCCATAGCCGCCACCGCCGCCCAACAAGCCGATGTGCAACGTGCCCAAATTGCACTTATTAAAGCTCAAGATGATCTCAAACGCCGTCAAGCTTTGCGTGGTAGCGATGCCATTGCTCCTGAAGAACTCGCCCATGCCCAAGTTGCTGTGGAAAATGCCCGCGCAACACTCAATGCCGCACGTGCCGCCGTTACCTCTGCCAGAGCACAAGAACAAGTACAGCGCGACACCTTAGGCAAACCTGCACCCTTAGAAGAACAGCCCGAAGTGATGGCCGCCGCCAGCCAACTTAAAGAAGCATGGCTTGCCCTACAACGCACTCAAATTCGCGCTCCAATTAGTGGACAAATCGCACGCCGTTCTGTGCAATTAGGACAACAAATTGGCGCAGGCGCACCTTTAATGGCCATTGTCCCTATGCATGATTTATGGGTAGACGTGAATTTTAAAGAAACTCAATTATCTCGTTTAAAAATAGGACAAAAAGTACAATTAATTTCAGATTTTTATGGTGAGGATATTACTTTTAATGGCACGATTAAAGGTTTATCTGCGGGTACAGGTAGTGCATTCTCTCTCTTGCCCGCACAAAATGCGACGGGAAACTGGATTAAAGTTGTCCAACGCGTTCCTGTACGCGTGCTAATAGACAAAGAGCAATTAGCCCAATATCCCTTACGTATTGGTTTATCTATGCATGCTACTGTAGATGTGCGCGATCAATCAGGCCGTGCCATGACCACCACTGCAGATAACGCCCCCGCCCTAGTACAAGAAAACTTATCCGAAGCCGACAAATTGGTTGCTGATATTCTAAAGACCAATCGTTAAGGATAAATCATGTCAACCCACACAGCATACACTGCGCCTCCACCTTTACATGGCTTTAAGCTGGTTTTAGCAACCCTTGCCTTATCACTAGCAGTATTTATGGAAGTATTAGATACCACTATTGCCAATGTATCCTTACCACATATTGCAGGCGATTTGGGCGCGGCCACTTCACAAGGCACATGGGTTATTACCTCTTTTGGTGTCGCCAATGCCATCTCTGTTCCCCTAACCGCATGGGCCGCCAAACGCGTGGGTGAAGTACGCCTATTTTTAACTGCCGTATTAATGTTCGTCATAACATCATGGGCATGCGGCATGGCAAACAGCCTAACCATGCTGATTATTTTTCGCGCATTACAAGGTTTTTCCACTGCCGCCCTAATTCCCTTATCTCAAAGTCTCTTACTCGCCGCCTACCCATCTAATCTGCGCCATTTAGCCTTATCATTTTGGGGTATGACAGTCATTACTGCACCCATTTTAGGGCCTATTGTGGGTGGTTATATTAGCGATCGCATGCACTGGGGTTGGATTTTCTTTATCAACATTCCCATTGGTTTATTCTCATTCTTTATCTTGCGTATTTTGCTCAAAGGGCGCGAAACCAAAATAGAACACAATCCCATAGATTTTATTGGCATCATACTATTGGTGATAGGTGTTGGTTCATTACAATTTATGCTAGAACACGGTCGCGAAGTAGATTGGTTCAACTCCAATATGATTATCATCCTCACTGTGATTGCAATAGTGAGTTTAAGCTATTTTATCGTGTGGGTATTAGGGCGCGATCACCCTATTGTAGATTTAGGTTTATTCAAAAACCGTAATTTTGCGGTGGGAACGCTCTGTCTGTGTTTGGCATTTTTTCTGTATATGGGAACCGTGATGTTATTACCCATGTTATTACAAACCCAACTGGGTTATACCGCCACATGGTCAGGTTTGGCCGTTGCCCCTGTAGGAATTATGCCCGTGCTTCTGGCACCCATTATCGGCAAATTGGGTAGCAAATTAGACATGCGTTGGGTCGTCACTTTCAGTTTTGCCATGTATGCCATTTGTTTTTATTGGCGTTCAGAAATCACCGCACAAGTGGATTTTTGGGGTATTGTATTACCACAATTTTTCTTAGGCTTTGCAATGGGAACATTTTTATTACCCTTACTGGCGATTGTAATGAGTGGCATGGAAAACCAACAAATCGCCGCAGCCTCTAGTTTATCCAACTTTTTACGCGTATTAGCTGGTGCCATGGGTTCATCATTAGCCATTACTATGTGGGAAAAGCGCGAAGCCTTTCACCATGCACGACTGGCCGAATATTTCACCGCCTATTCTCCCCAAGCGCAAATGGTTGATGCAGTACAACAAGGCTTGGGCGTATCCAGCCAACAAGCCTATGGCGTAGCGGCCATGCAAATTACCCAACAAGGCTTTATACTCTCCGCCTCTGAGCTCTATTATGTTTCGTCTGGTTTATTTTTGTTTCTAATTATCTTTATTTGGTTTGCTAAACCGCCATTTAGCGCACCCATGAGCGGACATTAAAAACCCAATATCCGACAAAAAAGCCTGTATCCTTATTATGTGGTTACAGGCAATTTTTAATTTTATCTAATATTCTAAAGTATTCTAAACAATCCATATCAAATTAATGCTCCCCCCCTACAGAAGATGTAACAGAAACAAGATTATTTGTAGGCAAAAAGGAAGTAGCCAAATCAGCACAACAACCACAACAACCAGCCACACCCAATTGATCAGTTAAATCGGTCAACGAACTCGCACCCGCTGCCACCGCTTCTTTAATTTTGTGGTCGGTAATCGCGTTACAAATGCAAACATACATGATAATCATTCCTAAATTAAACAATAAAATACATGCTCAACCCGCATCAGCAAATTAAGCTGTTTCCGTAAATTTATGTGAATGATAATAGCATTCATTATAACTGACAATAGGATAACAAAATTTTTTTAACCCCACATACAAAAACAACAAATAAAATATTCAAGCCTTGCTATTTTTTCAAAAAATTGAATGTTTTTTATGTAATTCTAGGTTAATTTGCGGTAAAATGCCTCATTTTTTCGCACATTTAAGGTGCAATTTAGACTGTTTATTTGGAACGATTTATGAACAACTTTCGTTGGGATATTATTTACGAATACCGCTATATGTTTTTGGAAGGTGCGTTGGTTACGCTCAAACTCACCGCCATTTCTATTTTATGCGGTTCTATCTTGGGATTATTTGGCGCACTAGCACGAATTGCGCGCGTAGAAAAAGGCAATATTTTAACCCGTACTATAGCGTGGTTATTACGCACTGTTTCTCTAATATATGTTACATTTTTTCGTGGCACACCATTATTCATACAAATTTATATTTGGCATTTTGTTTGGTTGGCAGCATTGATTAATCCCAATGATGGTTTATTGATTTCAGGGGATTTAGCAGCCGAATTACGCCGCAATTATGCTGCATTACTTGCAGGGGTTTTTGCTTTAACAGTCAATGCTGGTGCATATATTACCGAAATTTTCCGCGCAGGGATTCAATCTATTGATCGTGGACAAATGGAGGCCGCACGCTCTTTGGGTTTAACGCATGCTCAAGCTATGCGCTATATTATCGTGCCGCAAGCCTTACGTCGTATGCTGCCCCCTTTAGCCAATGAATTTATCACCTTATTAAAAGACAGTTCTTTGCTCTCTAACATTGCCGTAGCAGAACTGGCCTATGTACAAAGAACCATTTCAGGACGTTTTTCTATTTATGCCGATCCGCTTTATACCATTGCCTTGGTTTATTTGATCATGACCACTTGTTTGGCATGGTTATTTTCTGAATTAGAAAAAAAATACAACGCCACCCATCATCACTAATATATTATATGGTATATGGAATAAATCATGATACCCATGCGTCCTATTTCTTGCTTTACTTTAGCGTGTTTGATGGCGATGTTGACTGCTTGTGCCAATATGGGTCAATCATCGCCCAATGCCCAAACCATTGGTGCTGAACAACTGCCCATTAGCCATCGCCCTATTGCTGCCATTTCCCCTACATGGTGGACACAATGGCAAGATAACACACTGAATCATTTAATAGACCTAACCTTGCAGCAATCGCCTGATATGGCGGCAGCGCAAGCGCGTTTGCGTCAAGCACAAGCAGCCAAAGGTATGGCACAATCGCAAGTAGGCCCACAAATAGGTGCAAGTGCAACAGGTGTGGGTGTGTATCATGATTCTTTGAACGATCGTGTGCCGCCTGTGGTAGACAATCTCATTCAAAATGATGTGATATATGGCAATGCACAATTAAACGCACAATGGCAATGGGATTTGTGGGGCAAATACAAAGCACAAATAGCCGCAGCACTGGGGCGCGAAAATGCCACTGCATACGAAATGGCTCAAACACGCTTATTACTTGCCCAAGCAGTAAACCAAACCTATATTCAATGGCAAATTCTCATCGAACAAAAAAAACTATTAAAACAACGCATTCAAATTAAAAAACAGCAAGAAAACATTATTTTGGCACGAGTAAAAGCAGGCTTATTACCCGCATCGCAAGTGTATCCTATTCAAGCAGCGCAACGACAATTGCAAGCCGCTATTTATCAAACCGACCATACCATTTCCCAAGTACGCCATGCCTTATCTGCATTAAGTGGGCAGGCTGCTAACGCCTTAGATAACATGCAACCCGAACCATTGCGTGCCATTCCTCCCTTGCCGCAAGACGAATTGACCGCTGATTTATTGGGGAAACGCCCCGATATTGCCGCACAACGTGAAGCCGTCTTAATGCGTAACGAACTTATCAAAGCCGCTAAAGCCGAATTTTATCCCAATATTCGCATTCGCGCCTTAACTGGTTTATCAGAAATAAAAATAGGTAATTTGCCGACATCTGCAACAGCAATGTTAGGTTTATTACCCAGCATTTCTTTACCCATCTTCACTTCGGGCGCATTACAATCCAATTTGGCACAAAAAAATGCCGAGTTTGATGAACAAGTGGCACGATACAATCAATCGGTATATCGTGCTTTACGTGAAGCTGCTGATGCCTTAAGTGCCTATGATCACGCCATCAAAGCACAACAAGAACAAATGCAAAATATCACCATTGCCCAAAAGCAAGCCCAAGCCATGCAACGCCGTGTCAACGCAGGCATAGAAATCAAATTGCAACAGCTTAACTATCAAGATGACATATTGACCACCCAAACTCAAGCCCTCAACACTCGCTTGCAACTGGCTCAAGCATGGGTAAACGTGAATGTGGCATTTGGCGGTGGTTGGAAAAATTAATTATTCAAATGAATCAACGGGAACAAAACCCACAAAATCAGTTTTTTTATTCAACAACACCGTCCATGATTTATTTTTTTGACTGGTAAAGGGAAGATAAAACAGTTCATTTTCAGCCAAACCTGTTTTCGCCACGGCTTGTTTTAAATGAGGGTTATCAGGATACCGTTTGATTAAATCGCCAACAGGTTTCATTCTTTTTGTAATTTGTTGATGTGTTTTTTCGCCCTCTACAATCCACCAATCTGGGCGTGCGCTTGGTTCCACACCTTGTAGCGACATATCTAAGCTTTTTAATTGTTCATCACTGTCCTTCGGTTCCCGTAAACCAACACGTTTAACGCCAGTCCAAGACAATTTTTGAAATTCGGGCAGGGCTTTGGGTAAATCATTAGAATTAATTTCGGCAGCACTGACCGCAGTGAAGCGATCCACTTCAAATGCCACCACTACAGGACGTGACATCGCCACAGCATACAATCCATAAATCAACGCAGCCAGTTGAATAGAACCAACCAGCAATAAATCCATAAATAACTCTTTTTTAGGTTTAGTTGGAGTAGCCAAAACAGCGGTCAACACTGGGCCGCAAACCACATCCACCACAACAATCAGACCCAATAAATGCAAACCGCCCATTAAATCAGGATATGGCTGGGGATACCACACAAAAAAAACCAAAGCAGACACCAATAAGGCAATCAAAAGATTCACGCTCAAATGCCCCAATGCCCATTTGCTGGCAAAACGAATACGCGATGTAGTCATAATATTTTAACGACAAGTGGCTGGCGCAAAAACAGAAGGCAAAGTACCATTTTGAACATTAGTCATGCCCATAGCCGTGGCGGTGGTATGTGTATCCGATGAACACGCCCAATCAATCACACCCATATTATTATGCGCCAACGCATCGCCTAAACTTTCATACTCTCTTGAATTATCCATACGGACCATAGGCGACAAGAGCAAAGTATTGGCACCCGCAGACAAGCCCACACTTTCAGGATCATAAGTAATGGTTATTACACCCGTAGTGGGATTGCCCAAAACCGATCTCACAAACTTACTGTTTGCGCCTGTATTATTAGCTTGTGAATTCCAAGAGCGAATGGTATTGCTCAAAAATGAAGCCGAAGTACGGCCGTCCATTGCAATCTCATTTTTTAGGCCAGATGATAAAATCAAACCTTCCATCACGCGGGTGCGAACCGTATAATTTTGATATGCGGGCAAAGCAATAGCCGCCAGAATACCAATAATGGCAATAACAATCATTAATTCAATTAATGTAAATCCGCGTTGTAGTTTCATTAATAGATCTTTCTATTTGTTGATGAAAATGATAATAAACTTATTTTTAATAAAATACAACAAAACCCACCGAGGTGGGTTTTGTTTTATCTATCAAATTAAATAGATTTATATATTAAACCGAAAATTAACGGCATTGTGCAGGAGTGTATTTAGCTTGGATAGTACCAGCAGCAGCAGGTGTAATACCGCGTTCAGTAGCACTTACGTTAGTTGCAGAAGCACAACCCCAGTCAATAGAACCAGTGTGACCAGCACCGATAGCAGCTTGCAAGCTTTCACCTGCACCAGCAGCACCAGAACGTACCCATGGAGTCAAAGTCAAAGTGTTTTCAGCAGCAGCCAAACCTACAGCAGCAGCGTTATAAGTCACAGTGATCATACCGTTAGTAGCATTAATTTGAACGCTGTCAACGTATTTAGAGTTAGCACCAGTGTTGTCAGCTTGAGCATTCCAAGTAGTTGCAACACGACTCAAATCATTAGCAGAAGCAGAACCTTCAGTAGCGATTGCTGTTTTAGCAGATTCAGCCAAACCTAAACCTTCAGTTACACGAGTACGTACTGTGTAGTCTTGGTATGCAGGCAATGCGATGGCAGCCAAAATACCGATAATTGCGATTACGATCATCAATTCAATTAATGTGAAACCTTTTTGCATTGTTTTCATGTTTTATCTCCAAAATAAAGGCGCGGTTTAAAATGATGCAACCACTGTTGCGCCGTATTCAGCAGGCTGCGTTGTTTAACATGATAGGTATATAGCAGTCTTTGTGCCGATGCACGATTGTATTATAACATATTGATATTATTATTTATTTTTAAAAGTAACAATTTTTGACAGTGTCAAAAAGGGCAATTTTTAGCCTTGGCTTTTATCGAGACTGACGCATTTTGTCAGGTTTTGGCTTGCCTATCTATTTTTGATAAAAAAACCCAATCTATTATTTAAGACTGGGTTTGGCTGACTCTTGTTTTTGAGTGAGATTAATTATGTACCAATGTGCCTTCGTCTTCACCCAAAATCACGCGTTTGAGTGCGTTTTCTTTGTTGATTCCAAATACAACAATATTGAGATTACGCTCTTGGCACAGAGCAAACGCGGTGGTATCCATCACTTTGAGTCGTTTGGCAATAGCTTCATCAAAGGTGACGGTTTTATAACGAGTGGCGTTGGGATCTTTTTTGGGATCAGCGGTATACACACCATCTACATTGGTGGCTTTCATAACAATTTGACAACCCATTTCCGCACCACGCAAAGCAGCAGCGGTGTCGGTGGTAAAAAATGGGTTGCCCGTGCCTGCGGCAAAAATCACAATTTTACCTTCTTCTAAATATTGTATGGCTTTGGGTCGGGCATAGGTTTCAGCAATTTGTTGCATGGATAAGGCAGATTGCACGCGTGCTTTTGCGCCTAAACTTTCCAATGCGTCTTTAAGTGCCAAGGCATTCATGACGGTTGCCAACATACCCATATAATCAGCGGTGGCTCTGTCCATACTGTCGGCCTGTGAAGATACGCCACGGAAAATATTGCCCCCACCCACAACAATTCCAACTTGCACGCCCAAATCGGTGATCTCTTTGACTTGTCGGACTATGTTCATGATGGTGTTACGGTTGATACCAAAGGGATCATTACCCATCAGAGATTCACCAGAAAGTTTGAGTAATACACGTTGATACTTGGGTTTCATACTTAACATACCTTTAATTTGGAATCTAAAAACAATGTGAATTATACGCGTTTTTGTTCATGCTGGTTGTTCGGCGGCGTGCGGCATAACGCGCGATTATGGCTTAAAATTATTGATGTTGTTGATACCACGCAATAAATTCATCGGCAGGTACAAAGCCTAATAAAGCTTCACTATGTGTATTATCCGCACGTAATACAAACAATCCTGGTGGGCCAAACAAGCCATATTGTTTAAGCAAGGTTTGATGCTCAGGTGTGTTAGCGGTAACATCTATTTGAATGAGCCGTGCTATAGGAACGGCTTTTTGAACATGTTCATTGCTGAATGTTTGCGCTTCCATTTCTTTGCAAGAAACGCACCAATCGGCATAAAAATCTAATAATACAGGTTGATTCGGATTTTGAGCAAAGGCGCGATCTATGGCTTGTTGCATTTCTTGCACGTGGGTGAATTTTTGCCCGTGTGTAAATTGGCTATCAGGATAGAGTGTTAAAAAGTGATGCATGGCTGTGGTTTGCCCTTTTATGCTTTGCACACTAAAAACCATACCCGATAACAATAATACTGCAGACAAAAGGCCCGATACATAGCGAATTTTGCCCGTTTGTCGAAAAATTCGTGTGATTAAATACAAAGCGGGCAAGATCAATAATAATGCAAAACCTATTACCGCGATGCTATAGGGCAAAAATCCTTTGGCTAAATATAGTGCTACACCCAGCAATACCACGCCAAATGCATGTTTGATCCCATTCATCCAATTGCCAGCTCTGGGCAAAATGTGTCCACCAAAAGTGCCAACCATGATAAGTGGTAAGCCCGTTCCCATTGCCATGGCATACAGTGCTGTGCCCCCTATCCATGCATTGCCCGTTTTTCCAATATGTGCAATGGCGGCAGCAAGTGGCGGCGCAACGCATGGCCCCACAATTAAAGCTGATAACATACCCATACCAAACACCGAAGCCATTTTGCCACCTGATAAGCGACTGCTTTGGTTTTGAAAATAAGCTTGCACGCTTGCAGGTAATTGAATATTAAACCAGCCAAACATAGATAGTGCCAATACAACCATTAAAGCCGAAGCAGTCAATATAACCCATGCTTGTTGTAACCACACCGTTAATAATGCACCCGTTAATCCAGCCAAAACACCCACTAGGGTATAAGTCAAAGCCAAGCCTTGCACATACACCAGTGATAAGCCAAACGCACGTTTTTTGCTGCCTGATTTATCGCCCACAATAATACTGGATACGATGGGCAATAGTGGATACATACAGGCAGTAAAACTCATGGCAATGCCCGCAACAAAGAACCAAAAGATATTTAACCACAAAGTATTATTGGCTAAATCAAGACGATTAACATGATTGGATAAAGGGGGAACATTCTGCGCGTTGTGTGCGTTTGAAGCTTCCCCCATTGGCTTTTTTACAAATAGGCTTTTACTGTCTTGATTGTCATGGGCAACTTGATACAAACCTGAACCCATAATATCAAAAGAAGTCTCTACGGGCGGATAGCATACGCCTGCTTCAGCACAACCTTGATAATGTAAATTCAAGCGATATTGCGCTGGAGCCACTTGGCTATAATCCCATTTAACATTGGCTTTTTGATGATACACCACTTGCTTACCAAAAAATTCATCTTCTTTTTGTTCGCCCTCGCTTAATTTGGGTGGAGTGAACGTGACTTCCGTAGAATCTGCAGTGATTTTATTTTGATAGAGATAATAACCTTCAGCAATATTAAATTGTACATCTATGCCCTTATCCGAAACATGAACTTGTGGCACAAAGGCTTCTTCAGCAGGCAATAACTCATCGGGATTGACGGCACCCTGAGACAAGGTTGCGACAACTAATAAAGCATAAAGACATTTCTTCACGGTGTGGTTTCCATTTATTTTTAACATATAACTTATTATATAGGCTTTTAAATTGATGATGATATAATTACTTATTTTTAACCATGAATTTACTATCCGTTTTGGCGCGATTAAGTAGCATGACTATGTTATCTCGCGTATTGGGCTTTGTGCGTGATGCAGTGTTGGCACGGATTTTTGGTGCAGGCATTGCTATGGATGCATTTGTTGTTGCATTTCGTTTGCCCAATTTATTGCGCCGCATTTTTGCTGAAGGGGCATTTTCACAAGCTTTCGTCCCTATTTTAGCTGATTATAAACAAAATCAATCGCCCGAAAATACACAAAAATTTATACAAAACGTATCAGGCATGTTAACTTTTATATTGTGTATTGTTACTGCTATTGGCGTATTGGCTGCTCCAGTGGTTATTTGGCTTACTGCCAGTGGTTTTGCTCAAGATGGGACACGTTTTGAATTAGCAGTATCGCTATTACGCGTAGTTTTTCCTTATATTTTACTGATTTCACTGTCTTCTTTTGTAGGCAGTATTTTAAACACATACAATCAATTTTCTATACCAGCGTTCACCCCCACACTACTGAATATTTCTTTTATTATCTTTGCCCTATTTTTTGTGCCCTATTTTGATCCCCCAATCATGGCATTATCTTGGGCGGTTTTGGTAGGTGGAGTATTGCAGCTCTCTTTTCAACTACCTTGGCTGTTTAAACTGGGTTTTTTGCGCTGTCCAAAATTGGACTTTAACGATCATGCGGTTAAACGCGTGATAAAACACATGATCCCTTCTATGATAGGCTCATCAGCCGCACAAGTTTCTTTGGTTATCAATACAATATTTGCGTCTTATTTGGTATCAGGCAGCGTATCATGGTTGTATTATGCCGACCGTTTAATGGAATTGCCTTCAGGTGTGATTGGTGCGGCATTGGGAACGATACTGTTGCCCAGTTTATCCAAACATGCCAGTTGCCAAGATTCTCAAGCCTTTTCAGATTTGTTAGATTGGGGCTTACGTTTATGCGTATTATTGATTTTACCCGCAGCAGTAGGTTTGGCGGTATTGGGGTTTCCTTTAATCGCAACCTTATTTATGTATCATCAATTTTCTTTGCACGATGCACACATGACCCAATACGCATTAATGGCTTACGCTTTAGGCTTGCCTGCCATGATAGCAATTAAAATCTTTGCCCCTGGATTTTATGCACAAAAAAATATTAAAACTCCTGTGAGAATCGCAATGATTTCATTGGCTTGCACACAAATATTCAATTTACTCTTTATTTGGCATTTAAAACACGCAGGTTTAGCCCTAGCCATTGCATTA
>CAKARD010000007.1 GCA_916720425.1 uncultured Kingella sp.
AGGCCAAAACACGTTCTGCACCACGTTCTTTGAGTGCTGAGGCAGCTTTGCATAAAGTGTTGGCAGTATCAATCATATCATCAATTAGCAAGCAGGTTTTTCCTTGTACATCACCAATAATATTCATGACTTCGGCGACATTGGCTTTGGGACGGCGTTTGTCAATAATCGCTAAATCAGTATTAAGTATTTTTGCTACTGCACGTGCGCGTACCACACCACCGATATCAGGGCTAACTACCATTAAGTTTTCAATGCGTTGTGCCATGATGTCATTAGTTAGGATGGGGGTGGCGTAAATATTGTCTACAGGAATATTAAAGAAACCTTGAATTTGATCGGCATGTAAGTCCACAGTTAATACACGATCAATTCCGCCTGCTTCAAGCATATTGGCAACCAATCTAGCAGAAATGGGAACGCGAGCCGAACGGGGACGACGATCCTGACGTGCATAGCCAAAGTAGGGGATAGCAGCCGTAATGCGCCCTGCAGAAGCACGTTTTAGCGCATCTGCCATGGTCAGTATTTCCATTAAATTGTCATTGGTGGGAGCGCAAGTGGATTGTAAAATAAAAACATCTCTACCTCGTACATTCTCTAGTATTTCTACTGAAATTTCACCATCGGAAAATTTTTGTACCGACGCGCTACCCAAAGCTGTGTCTAGGTGTTTGACAACACGCTCTGCCATTTCTGGATTGGCATTACCTGTAAAGACTATTAAGCTATCATTAGCCATATTATTTTCACCTGAGTGGTTAAATAGGTTATGTTGATTAGGGAACATGATTTGTTATCCCTTAACAGAATAAGGAAATTGCTATTTAGGCGGTGCGTATTATACGCGGTTTTTTTATACTCTGTGATAAACAAATAAAAAAACATACTTTAAATTATTAAAGTACGTTTTTATTGGCTGGGGAGGTAGGGATCGAACCTACGTATGTCGGAATCAAAATCCGATGCCTTACCACTTGGCGACTCCCCAATAAACTGGGACTGGCTGGGGATGTAGGATTCGAACCTACGCATGTCGGAATCAAAATCCGATGCCTTAACCAACTTGGCGAATCCCCAGTAATTTTTACTTGATTTGTAATAAATAAGTTAAGCGTTAATTATGCTTTATTTTGATTCATATTGTCAATATGGTTTCATTTTTGTTTTTTTATCTATTTGATATTATAGATAATAATGGGTGATATGGTAGGCTACTGACGCACCAACTTGGGTAAGTTTGGGGTATTTTTGTTTGAATGGATTGCGCTTGCTGTAGGCTATCACAAGGCAAAAAGACGCACGATCCTGAACCTGTCATGCGTGGCACACCAAATGGTGTTAATGCATCAAAAGCTGCTTTGACTTGTGGATAATCTTGCAAAACTACAGCTTGCATATCGTTACGTAAGGGTTGCAAATTATCCCAAGTGGGATTGGCTTGGCTAGGACTGTGGCGTGGCAAATCAGTGTGGGCAAAAATTTTTGCAGTGGGAATACTAATATTGGGATGTACGACAATGTAATATTGTTTTGGCACATTAAATATGGTTAACTGTTCGCCAATACCACGTGCAAAAGCCGTTTGACCAAAAATAAAAAAGGGTATGTCTGCGCCTAGTGTTTGTCCTAAACGAATCAGCGTGTCGGTAGATAAGTGACAATGCCATAATTGATTTAAGACCATTAAAACGGTTGCCGCATTGGAACTGCCACCTCCTAATCCTGCACCCATGGGAATGTGTTTTTCTATCCAAATATCTGCACCTTTTGCGTGGGGGCTGTATGCCTGTAATATTTGGGCAGCACGAACAGTTAAATCATACTGTGCCAAAACGCCCTTTGTTGGTGTATGCAAGATGATTTGGTTGTCATCACGAGGCGCGATACATAATGTATCTTGCAAATCAATTAAAGTAAAAATACTTTCTAATTCATGATAGCCATCTGGACGTTTGCTAATAATACGTAAATCTAAATTGAGTTTTGCTGGGGCAGGGTAATGGGGTAAATAATGTGGTAGCATGGTTTATCTTTCACGGGCATCGCAACGGGCGAAACGTTGTGCAATGCCTGCTTGTCGTTCTACTTGACTAAATGCCAAGCGTAAGGTTAAGTGTGCATTACTCAATGAAATAATTCGTACTAGACCATCTGTATCACTTTCGCGTGATATGTTCCAACCCAGTTGTTGTAAACTGCCATCAGTATTAATTTTGTATGGTATGTCTTTGACCCATTCGCCATTCATCCATACGCCTAAATATTGTACGGGCAAAGTATAGCCTAATAATTGCTCACTTAAGATTTCTGCATTTGGGGCGGTGTATTGATGATTTTGATTATCCATTGCTAATACACCTTCTGAGTCTTGACATAATTGCCCTACAGTTGTGCCGATAGGGGTATTGACATCAAAGGTTTCTACATTATCTTGACGTATCCAATCAAAATGGGCAACTTGGCCTTGATCACCTATTTTTACACTTAGTCGTCCACTAGCGTTAAATGCTTGCCAAGAGCGTTGCGCTTGCCATGAGGTATTGTTTTTGGGTGCATGAATTTGACAAGCATTTAACAATATTAATATGCCTAGTCCAATTAATAGATTTATTTTCATGGTAGTGTAACACCTAAATCATGCAATATATCGCGTAAAAATCGATTATTGCTATCTAATTTCTTACTTTCTTGCCAAATTTGATATGCTTTATCTTGTTGTCCTAGTTGCCATAAAGTGGCACCCAAATGTGCGCCCACTTCGGCGTTGGTTTCTTTTGTATAGGCGTATTCTAAATAGAGTAAAGCGGTAGCATAATTTCCTTTGTGATAATACGCCCAACCCATACTGTCATTAATAACAGCGTTTTCAGGTTCTAATTTAAATGCCTGTTGAATTAAATCAAAGGCTTCATTAATATTTTTTTTATCCGCAATCAATAAAGTGTAACCCAGATTATTCATAGCGATGGCACTATTGGGGTTGAGTTGAAAATAGCGACGCATATCAGCAATGGCTTTTTCGGGTTCTCCTAATTTGTCGTTATATAACATACCACGATACTCTAATAAGATAGACAAGTTTTTTTGTGTATCTGTTTGATGGTTTTTGTTGTCTAGATTTTTGATTTCTTTATTAAAAATTTTTAATGCTTCTTGTGGTGATTGGGTTTCTAAAATAGCATTGCCATAAATCTGATATATTTCGGCTAAACTAAAAACTTGTCCTTTTTGTTCTGATAAAGCAAAGACTTTCTGTGCAATATCATAAACTTTTTGCCAATTTTCTTGTTCTGCTGCTAATAATCCTTGCAACACCAGTCTATCAAATGCAAAATCGGGAGCATTGATTTTTTCTGTCCATGCTTGTGCCTGAACATAATCTTTTTGTTGCGCCAAATACATGGCAGCTAAAAATGCCGCGCGAGCTTTATCTTCCTGTGTTCCTATTTGATAAGCTTTATCAAAATAGCCAACAATAATATTGACATTTTGTTTTTGATATTCCGCCAAACGTGCTGCTTGTAAATATAAGCTAGGATCAGGGTTCTCACTTAATAATGTTTGTATTTTCTTTTCGGCTAAATGATATTTTTGTGCGCCAATTAATACACTGAGTTCTAGTTTTCGCCAGGTGATGGACCAATTTTTCTGATTGTTTTGGGTGAAAAATTCACTGAGCATTTGGGGTTGCTTCTGTGCCAGTTCCTGCAAGATTAAAATGGTTTCGGCAGAAATGTCTTTGTCTAATTGTACCAAGCGGGATAAAGCGGCATTGAGGCGTTTTTTGTCATGATTTTCTGCACTCACCAAGGCTTCAAGCATGGCAGCTTCGGGCAAGGTTTCATATTGTTGAGTTAATTGATAAAGATTATCTTTTCCTTTTTTTGCTAAATTTGGATGGGAAATGCTGGTTTGTACCAATAATAAAAACATACGACCACGTTGTTCTGGGGTAGCTTCTTGCAAAACAGTTGTCATGTTATTTAATATGGTATGGTAATCATTGCTGGCTAGTGCACGCGCCCATTCTAGACGACGCAAGGCTGGGCTGGGTTCGGGTTCTAATTCTTTCCATTGTTGGTAGATATAGTCGGTAATATTATAAGCACGTGCGGAAATAGCCAATTCCATGGCACGTTCTGCTACATTGGGATTGCGCGTTTGACGTAACTGATTTAGATATATGCTCATCGATGTGAACATGTCTCCTTTATTGGCAGCGATTTCTGCTAAGAGTAGTGAAAATACCTGTTCGGTATGCTTGACGATGCCATCATATCGCTTTTGTTCTGCAGCCATTTCTTCAGCACTTAATTTAATTTTACGTGCAGGGTAAATAATGGGAGAGGGGGATTTTTTGATTTGTGTGGTATGTGGTTTTTGTGGTTTACTTTTTTTTGTATCTGTAGCATGGCTATTTGCAGACAAAATTAATAATGCACCTAATAGGGTTAGGGTGAATTTTTTCATATTACTATCCTAAATCGTATTGTGTTTTGACTATACCACAAAATACATTAAGATAACGAAATTGAACAGATTTTGAAGAACAAGAGAGATTTTTCCCTTGTTCTTATGCTTTAAATATGAGTTCATTTTACCATTGCGATTTGTAGGGCATTGGTTGTGCCACTTTCACGCATACGGGCACCGCTGGTGATGACGTATTGGTCACCTGCTTTGAGTACTTCTAGTTGTACTAATAAATTTTCTACTTCACTAAATGCTTGATCGTGATCGGTGCTGGTTGCCAAGTTCAAAGGACGAACACCACGATACATTGCCATGCGGCGTTGTGCTTTCTCGCTTGGTGTCAACGCATAAATAGGAATCAAAATACCATAACGGCTCACATGAAATGCTGAAGAACCGCTTTCAGTCAAAGCCACAATCGCTTTGGCATGGACTTGTTTTGCCACATGAACCGCCGCACTGGCAATGGCATGTGTGGTTTCACCACTGGCTGCTACAGCACTTTCGTCCACACCCACCAATGAATCTTGTTCTTTTTCGGCAGTAGCACAAATCAATGCCATTTGACGCACGGTTTCAAAAGGATAGGCACCCACAGCCGTCTCTGCAGAACACATGACCGCATCAGTACCATCTAATACCGCATTAGCGACATCGCTCACTTCAGCACGTGTTGGTACAGGATTGGTAATCATACTTTCCATCATTTGTGTTGCCGTGATACTAAAACGGCGCAACTCACGTGCACGTTTAATCATGCGTTTTTGCAACGCAGGCACGGCGGCATTACCGACCTCAACCGCCAAATCGCCACGCGCAACCATAATGCCATCAGATGCCAAAATAATATCGTCTAAATTTTCAATCGCCTCAACGCGTTCAATTTTTGCTACCAACCCTGGATAAACATCATAACCCAGAGCATCACATTCTTTTTTGACCATCTCACGCGCTTGACGCATTTCATCGCCTGTTTTGACAAAACTAACCGCCACATAATCACAGCCAATTTTTACTGCGGTTTTCAAATCACGAAAATCTTTTTCGGTAAACGCACCAGCCGATAAACCACCACCTTGTTTGTTAATCCCTTTGTTTGATTTTAATTTATGCGTATTATTGGCGATGGTATGAATTTCGCTGCCTGAAACCTTTTCTACAGTAACCGTCAATAAACCATCGTCCAGCAATAAAATATCACCAGGTTTTACATCGTTTGGTAATTCACGATAATCCAAACCAATGCGCTCGCGGTTACCTTCACCTTCCAAAGCCGCATCAAACAAAACTTTTGAACCCGCTTCAATATCCACACCGCCATTTTCTAGTTTAGAAACACGGATTTTGGGGCCTTGCAAATCTGCCATAATCGCCACTTCACGCCCCGCTTGACGTGCCGCTTCACGCACAATTTGCGCATTACCTTCATGAAATTCAGGTGTGCCATGGCTAAAATTAAAACGGACTACATGCAAACCACCAATGGTAATCATGTCGCGCAACAAATCTACATTGTTGCTACCCGGTCCTAAGGTTGCCACAATTTTTGTATTATGACGGATATTGGTTAAATCGCGTTGAATGCTCATGTGTGTATCCTTGTTTTTTTGGTAAAATTAGGAATTATAGCCTTGTTTAGTATGCTATATGAAACAGTAGGTATTCATTTTAGGTGTTTAAAATTAACGTACTTCTTGTTTGCGGATAAGATATGCTGCCCATAATGCAAAAGCCACAGTAGGTAATGCTGCTGAAATAAACGCAGGTACGCCATATAATTGTGTGGTAAAACCAAACAATCGTCCTGTAAAAAAGAATAATAAACCTAAACAAATCCCTCCAAATAGTTTTAAGCCCATATTGTTGTGTCGCCCTGAATTAGGGGTAAATGCCAGCGCAACTAATGCCATAACCATGGTGGCAATGGGATAGATTAATTTGTTCCACCATACTACTTGGTAGGCTTGAGTTTGTTGATGATTGTTTTTCAGATAAGTAATATATTGTGTTAATGCAATAAATGACATTTGTTCGGGTTTGACTAATAATACGTTTAATAAAGGCTGATTAATATCGGTTGACCATGCGCGTGTATTGTTTTGGTGAAGTGTAATATTGTTATGATTAAACACGCTGCTTTTAGCATTTTGTAATAACCATATATTATTTTGCACGTAGGCTTTATCGGCAACAATGGCCTCATTTAATTTAAAATCTTCATCGTATTGCCAGATTTTAATACCCATCAATGTGTTATCGGGTAACATAGATGACACATTCACCATGCTATTGGGTTGTTTAATCCACACTCCATCTTGTGTGGCGATGACTTTGCCTGATTTAGCAGTGGTTTTGAGTGTGTCAGCATGGCGGCTTAATTCTGGCGCAATCCATTCTCCTAATAAAATCGTTATCATGGCAAAAATAGCACTGAATTTCAAAATAATACCAATAATATTGGCAGTACTTAATCCACTGGTTTTGATAACAGCCCATTCGCTATTAGATGACAGTTGGTTTAATGCAATGAGACCACCTATTAATGTTGCCAGTGGCATCAGTTGATAGGCTCGAGCAGGCATTTGCATCAGAATATATTGTATTGCTATCCAACCCGTATAATGACCTTCACCTACTGCTCCAATTTCGGATACCAAATCAATAAAACTATATAATGCTAAAATAGATAATAATGCATAGCACGATAAAATGCTAAGGCGGACGATAAGATAGCGGGTGAGTATTTTCATAAATTTCCTAATTATTCAAGCGTATTAGTTGTAGCTTGAGTGATTTTATATGCTCATGCAAAGCAAAATCGTGATAAGCATTTTAACATACTAAGATGCTATTTTATAAGACAAATGATTAACAAAATAAGATAAACTCATGCATGGTTAAACAAGCATTTGCTACAATATGATTGTTATCAATAATCTTTTTCTTTATCTTAAGATTCAAAATCAATCTTTTTGAATCCGAGTAACAACTAAAAGAAAAAAGAATAGATTAAGGGCTTAAAATGAGTCAGCCTATATTTATTAAAAATATCGCAAACGAACAGGTAAAAAATAAACCCAAACTATCAGAATATAAGGTAGTCTAGATTTTAGGCTATCTTTCTTATTTAAACTCATTCACATTAGGATTAATGCATACCCATGAATATCACTCATATTCTTGCTAATGAACTTCAGGCCACAGAATCGCAAATCAATACAACTATTGCTTTATTAGATGAAGGCGCAACCATTCCTTTTATTGCACGCTATCGCAAAGAAGCAACAGGTGGATTAGATGATACTCAACTACGGCATCTGGCAGAACGCTTGCTATATTTGCGTCAATTGCAAGAGCGAAAACAAACGGTACTCAATAGTATTGAGGAGCAAGGTAAATTAACGCACGAATTAGCACAAAAAATTGATCAGTGTGATAATAAGACAGCTCTGGAAGATTTGTATTTACCCTATAAACCCAAACGTCGTACTAAAGCGCAAATCGCACGGGAACAAGGCTTGCAAGATTTGGCAGATCAAATCTTGGCACAAGCAAACAGTGAACCTGAAATTTTAGCAGCGGCATTTGTCAATGATACGGTTATAGATACCAAGTGTGCATTGGATGGAGCGCGTGCAATTATTATGGAGCAATTTGCTGAGGAAGCCGTGTTGCTTGGACAATTACGCGAACAATTATGGCGCACTGCTGAGATTCATGCTCAAGTTATTACGGGCAAGGAGCAAGAAGGAAAAAAATACCGTGATTATTTTGACTATCGTGAAGCCATTAACTGTATTCCCAGTCATCGTGCCTTAGCGATTTTGCGTGGGCGTAACGAAGAAATTTTAACACTGACGCTAAAATATCAATCCGATGATACACCCATTACCGAATTTTCTGTATTCGAAACAATGATGATGAAGCATTTTGCCATTTGTCCTGAACAAAAATGGTTGCGTGATACGGTGCGTTTGGCATGGCGTGCAAAAATCTTTTTGTCATTGGAATTAGAAGCTTTATCACGCTTAAAAGAACAGGCTGATCAAGATGCTATTGTGGTCTTTGCCAGAAATTTAAAAGATTTATTACTTGCTGCACCAGCAGGTCGTTTACCCACTTTGGGTTTAGATCCAGGCTATCGTAACGGGGTGAAGTGTGCGGTTATTGATGATACGGGCAAATTACTGGATACGGTAATAGTATATTTGCATCAAGAACAAGCGATGTTGAATACTTTAGCGCAATTTATTAAACGCTATCGAGTTAAGCTGATTGCGATTGGTAACGGCACAGCCAGTCGTGAAACCGATAAAGTTGCCACACAACTTATCCAAATGTTACCCGAATATGGTGTACATAAAGTGGTTATTTCTGAAGCAGGTGCGTCTATTTATTCTGCTTCTGAACTGGCAGCAACAGAATTTCCCGATTTAGATGTGAGTTTGCGTGGTGCGGTTTCTATTGCACGGCGATTGCAAGATCCCTTGGCAGAATTGGTCAAAATTGATCCTAAATCTATTGGTGTGGGGCAATATCAACATGATGTGAATCAAGCACAATTAGCAAAATCATTAGATGCGGTAGTGGAAGATTGTGTGAACGCGGTGGGCGTGGATGTCAATACCGCTTCTGTGCCACTTTTAGCGCGTGTTTCTGGGTTAAATACCACATTGGCAAAAAATATTGTGGCGTATCGTGATGAACATGGGGCGTTTGAAAATCGCCAAAAATTGTTGAAAGTCCCCCGTTTGGGCGCAAAAACTTTTGAGCAAGCGGCTGGTTTTTTGCGTATCAATGGTGGTAATCAACTACTAGATGCCAGTGCGGTTCACCCAGAAGCTTATACGTTGGTAGAGAAAATTTTATTAAAATATCAAGTGAGTGCCACAGAGTTAATTGGCAATCATCATAAAATCAGTCAAATTAAACCACAGGATTTTATTGATGAACGTTTTGGTTTGCCTACTATTTTGGATATCTTGACCGAATTAGAAAAACCCAGTCGCGATCCACGCGGTACATTCCAATTAGTACAATTTGCCGATGGCATACATGAAATAGGTGATTTAAAAGTGGGTATGATTTTAGAAGGGGTGGTGAGTAATGTTGCCAATTTTGGTGCATTTGTGGATATTGGGGTGCATCAAGATGGTTTGGTGCATATTTCTGCTTTGGCAAATCATTATGTTGCTGATCCACATGAAGTGGTCAAAGCGGGAGATGTGGTTAAAGTTAAGGTATTAGAAGTTGATGTATCTCGCAAGCGTATTGCATTGAGTATGCGTTTGCAAGAGGAGTCAAGGGCTGTTAAAGCTTCTAAATCAACAGCTCAAGCCAAAGTGAAAGATACCGCGATGAGTCAGGCGTTTGCAAATTTGAAACGCTCATCTTGATAAGATAAAAACAGCGTATGCAATAAGTTATAATGTGTGCGTTGTTTTTATTTAGTAGTTAACAATAAATCTATTTATTTTCTTATTTTTACGGGTAAAAAAATGGTGTCTCATTGGGTTTCACCGTGCATGATGGGCAGCGATAAATCATGTTAATCTATAAAAATCCCTCAACATTGCATGGTCGCTGAGGGGTTTTTATCATAAATTAAAATAATGCCAGCATAGTACTGTTATAGAATCTAAATATTCGCAAATAAATCATTGAGTCCTTCTGCTATGGTTGGATGAGTAAAGATTTGATTTTTAATGTAATGTGCAGGGATATGGTGATCTATTGCCATTTTAAATAAATTAATCAACTCGTGTGATTCCGCACAAAATAGCGTGGCACCAAGAATTTCACCTGTTTCATTATCTACAATGGCTTTGAGTAAACCTTGTGTTTGATTTAATACTTTGGCTTTGGGAATACTGTCAGCAGTGATTTTGCATACGGTGTAAGTTTTACCAGATTGTGCAGCAGCAGATTCGGTCATGCCAATATGTGATAAAGGCGGTTGGGTGAATACAGCAGTAGGGAAGGGCGCACGATCATTGCGTGTGCGTTGTCCATGGCCTAATAATTGGTCACGTACAATGCGATAATCGTCCAAAGAAATATAGGTGAACATTGGACTGCCTGCTACATCACCCATAGCCCAAATATGATTTTTACCTTTAACGCGTAAATAATCATCAGTGAGGATAAAGCCTCGATCATTGGTGGCAATGCCTGCCTTGTCCAAAGCAAGATTTTGGGTATTAGGTGTGCGCCCTACAGCAACCAAAACGGCATCAGCAGAAAATGCACCTTGTGTGGTCTGAACGATCGCTACATTTTCTGTTTGACTGATGGATTGTGGGCGGGCGTTGGTAATAACACGGATATTTTTGCTGTCTAAGGCATCTAACATGGCTTGAGCTATGTCGCGATCTTCTCGTGGTAAAAAGGTTTCACCTGCATCTAAAATGGTTACCTCGCTACCGAATGCTTGATACATAAATGCAAATTCCAAACCAATATAACCACCTCCAATAATTAACAAATGATTGGGACGTTGGGGCAAAGACAGCAAACCTTCACTGTCATAAACACGATGGAGGTTTGCACCCTCTATATGAAGAGAGGCAGATTGCGCACCCGTATTAATAAAAATACGATCAGCGCTAATGATTTGCTGATTGCCTGTGTTATTGGTTAGTTGTACTGTGTGTTCATCTAGAAATTGAGCGTGTGCCGTAATGACTTGAGCGTGTTCTAACTGATTCACTTTGGCGAAATTGGCAGCACAAAGTTTGGTAATCAGAGTATTTTTGGCACTCATTGCATGTGTGAATACGGCAGATTTATCGGGATTCGCAATATTTTGTTCGCCTTCTACAATTAGTTTTTTGCTAGGAATGCAACCAATATTGATACAGGTTCCGCCATACATTTTTGGAGATTGTTCTACTAAAACCACATTTTGCCCATGCTTAGCCAAATCTGCTGCAAGGGTTTTTCCTGCTTTACCAAAGCCGATGATTAAATTTTGTGTGTGCATAATGATTTTTATGATGTGATTGCTAATTCCATTAAGATACACCTTATAATAAAATTCATCAATTAAAAAACGCTATCTCATTAATTAAGAGATAGCGTTTACTGTGTTATTAATAATTAGGCTTCTGCTTGAGCCATGAGGCTGGCATTGCCCCCTGCGGCAGTAGTATTAATGCTGCAGGAAATTTCCTCATACAAAGGTAAAACATCCACGCCGTGTCGTGCATCAATGATTCTGATGAGCGCACCATCACGTGCTGCCATTTCAGTTTTGAGCTCAACGCTGGGTGTGTCTAGGGCAATCAAATGCGCCACATGAGGTTCTTGCTCTGGATATGCGCTAACTTTGAGCATGTCACCAGCACTATTGGCAATATTGGCGAGTATATGATCTTGTGCGATAACGACTTGTGTCCCTATTGCCGCCAAACGAACCAAGGCTTCTAATGCAGTAGAGAGATGACCTCCTTCCAAATACACTTGTTGCGGTACACGCCAAGTCATTTGGTTGTCTTCGCCTGTTGGGCCTTGCAATGTGGCTTTAGCATTGTTGAGCGTGTGGATACGCGCTTGCCCCAAAATACCACCCAATTTTACTTTTTCTTCATGTGCAATGGTTAGATTTTGAATAAAGGTTTCTAACTGTTGGAAACGGTTGTGATCCACTTCGCCGACTTGGGTTAATTCGGGCAATACCCAAATTTTACCTTGGCTTAGTTTTTGCAGATAGAATGAACCCCCTGCTTTGGGTCCTGTGCCTGATAAACCATGACCACCAAATGGTTGTACACCCACTACTGCACCGACAATATTGCGATTGACATACACGTTGCCTGCGTTGATGTTTTCACGCACAAATTCTACTGTACGGTCAATACGACTATGAACGCCGTGTGTTAATGCATAACCTTTGCTGTTGATTTGTTGAATCAACTCGCCCAATTGACCTGCACGATAACGAATAACGTGTAGCACAGGACCAAATACTTCGCGTTGCAATTGATTTAAATCATTCAATTCAAACAAAATAGGTGCAACAAAAGTTGCATTGTTGGCATTTTCAGGCAGCTTGATTTCGTGGAATGATTTGGCAATTTGTTTCATTTTTTCAATGTGGTTCAACAAATTACCTTGTGCTTCGGCATCAATCACGGGGCCTACATCGGTGGTTAATTCCAAAGGATTGCCTACGCGCAATTCACTCATTGCGCCTTTAATCATGGTAAGCATACGGTCTGCAACATCTTCTTGAACGCACAAAATACGCAAAGCAGAGCAGCGTTGTCCTGCGCTATCAAAAGCAGAATTGAGTACATCTGCGCAGACTTGTTCTGCCAAAGCCGTACTATCCACAATCATGGCATTTTGTCCGCCTGTTTCGGCGATTAATACGGGAATATCTTCTCGTTGTGCCAAAGATTGGTTGATGAGGCGAGCCACTTCGGTTGAACCTGTAAAAATTACGCCATTAATTTGTGGGTTTTGGGTTAATGCAGCACCTACATCTCCTGCGCCCAAAACCAGTTGTAAAACATCGGTTGGAACGCCTGCTTCATGCATTAATTGAACAGCGCGATACGCAATTAAGCTCGTTTGTTCTGCGGGTTTGGCGATAACGGTATTACCCACTGCCAATGCCGCTACGACTTCTCCCGTGAAAATTGCCAATGGGAAATTCCAAGGACTAATGGCAACAATCGTGCCAACAGCCTTGCGTTGAGCGCAAGTCGTTTCGCTTTCGGTGGCATAATAACGGCAAAAATCAACCGCTTCACGTACTTCGGCAATGGCATTATTAAGTGTTTTACCTGCTTCGCGTACGGCAAGCATCATCAATTCGGGAGCATGTTGTTCATACAAATCTGCGATTTGGCGCAAGATATTGGCCCGATTTTCAGGCGGTAAACTTGCCCAAGATTTTTCAGCTTTTTTCGCTGTTTTAACAACTTTTTCAATACTATCTGCTTTAATAAATGCAGCTTGACCGACAACATCAGCATGATTAGCTGGATTGATAACATCGTGAGCATTTTCAGATTTCAGGCTGCCTGAAACCAGTGAATGAGCGGAATACGATTGTTTTGCGGCTTCGTTCATTGCATCTTGTAAATCATTTAAAACGGTTTCGTTAGATAAATCGTATCCTTGCGAATTGAGACGTGATTGACCGTATAAATTGCGTGGTAAAGGCAATGCGCCATTAGGTTGACCGCCTGTTTGTTGTGCGACATCAATTGGGCATTTGAGCAAGGCATCCACGCTAACGTGTTCATCTACAATTTGATTGACAAACGATGAGTTTGCGCCATTTTCCAATAAACGGCGTACTAAATAAGCCAACAAGGTTTCATGCGTACCTACAGGAGCATAAACACGAACACGGCGACCCAAATTTTGTTCACCCACTACTTGGTCATACAAGGTTTCCCCCATGCCATGCAAGCATTGATGTTCAAAATTTTTACCCTTACCAAATTCATAAATCATGGACAATGTGTAAGCATTGTGTGTAGCAAATTGTGGGAAAACCGCATCTTGTGCATCTAATAATTTGCGAGCGCACGCCAAATAGCTAACGTCGGTGTGAACTTTGCGGGTGTAAACAGGGTAACCATTCATACCGTCTACTTGTGCCCATTTGATTTCGCTATCCCAATATGCACCTTTTACTAAACGAATCATTAACTTCTGATTATTACGGCGTGCTAAGTCAATCAAATAATCAATTACGAACGGACAACGTTTTTGATACGCTTGTACCACAAAACCAATGCCTTTGTAGCCTGCCAAGTCGGGGTCAGATACCAGCGCTTCCATCAGGTCTAACGACAATTCCAAACGATTGGCTTCTTCGGCATCAATGTTTAAGCCGATATCATATTGTTTTGCTAATAAAAAGAGTTCTTTTAAACGTGGCAACAATTCGGTCATGACGCGTTCGTGTTGCGCCCGAGAATAACGTGGGTGAATAGCAGAAAGTTTGACAGAAATACCATTGCCTTCATATACGCCTGCACCGTTTGCGTCTTTGCCAATAGCGTGAATGGCTTGCACATAATCATTAAAATAGCGTTGTGCGTCTTCTTCGGTCATGGCCGCTTCACCCAACATATCAAACGAAAAACGGTAGCCCATTTTTTCACGTTCTTTGCCATTTTGTAGTGCTTCTTCAATGGTTTGTCCTGTTACAAATTGTTTACCCAGCATACGCATTGCCGCATCTACGCCAGCGCGAATTAAAGGTGCACCACCTTTGCTTAATAATTTGTTTAGGCTGCCTGAAAGCTGTTCTTCGTTGGGTTTATCTTGGGTTAATTTACCAGTGATTAACAAGCCCCACGCGGCAGCATTGACAAACATAGATGGGCTGCGACCCAAGTGTTTTTTCCAGTCACCTTCTGATAATTTATCTTGAATCAGTTTATCACGTGTTGCGACATCAGGGATACGCAATAAAGCTTCAGCAAGACACATCAATGCGACACCTTCTTCGCTAGATAGAGTGAACTCTTGCATTAAAGCGTCCACACCGCTGGCTTTGCTGCGATCAGCGCGTACTTTGGCAACCAGTGAGCGTGATAATTTATCTGCGGCTTGTTTGTCTGCTTCAGAGACATTTGCCAATTCAATCATGGCTTGAACGGCTTCAGTTTCGTCGCGACGATAAGCAGCGGTAATGGCTTGACGTAGGGGATTAGTTTGAGTTTGTGCAAATGCAAACATAGTTCATCTCTCTTGGTAAAAAATAGCAAAGAATGGCCACTGTGATCTTAACGCAAATTAGCAACTTGTGCGATAGGTTTGTATGATTCTAATAAATGACTTTAAATCAATGCCGTGATTATTTATTTAAAAAAGCCTTAAACTGTTAATTAACAATTTAAGGCTTGAGTATTTGGTGGAGGCGGGGGGAATTGAACCCCCGTCCGAAAGTCCTCTACAAAACGTTCTACATACTTAGTCTTGTCAATTTAAATATCTCATTTTCCGCATGCCGACAGACAGGCCGTTGGAAAACCAGTTGCCTAAAATCTTATTTATCACCAAGCAACCCGATGATAAACCAGTCAATGTAAAATGATGTTGCAGTGAGTTATCCCACACAGCCCATTGACCAACTGCTGCAACAGCCTAGCATTAAGCAGCTAGAGCAAAAGTTTCGTCGTTTGCGACTATTTTAAAATCAGTGTTTTACGAGTAACTGAAAGCTCGGTATGCCCGTATTTGCTTTGCAACCCCCGTCGAAACCAAGATCGCCCCCAAAAACGTTACGCTATTATACGCCCTTTAATCCGCACTGAAAAGTCCTTATAATTTGATTTTTAATGGTTGGATGAACAAAATAATTATGTATGATGTCAATACGCACGATGTACGCCGCTTTTTTGCTCATGTATGGCAAGCGCGTTTTGTACCCCACACGCTGAATTCTCTACAGCAAAAAGCGTTGAAAATTGTACTGGCCCATCCAGAATATGCCACAATTTTGGATAATGTGGATCAATATTTAGATTACGATTGGCAACCGCATATGGGGCAAGGCAATCCATTTTTACATTTGTCTTTGCATTTGAGCATACAAGAACAAGTGGGCATCAACCAACCCTTTGGAATTCATGATATTTATACACAATTGTGTGCTAAATATAATGATAATTGGCTTCAGGCCGAACATGACATGATAGAGGCATTGGCAGAAACCTTATGGGAAGCGCAACGTTTTAAATGTGGCTTAGATGTGAATGCATATATGACGCGTTTGCGCCGTTTGGTAGGATTGGGATCTGAAGATAATGCACGAATCAATCCACATGAAGTGCCTTTGTCTGATGTAGTTAGTGAGTGAGCCAATTAATATGATTTATCCTTGGCATCAGAGAGCATGGCATAATATTACAGCGCATTGGCAACAATTGCCACATGCATGGTTGTTATTGGGTAAGGCGCATACAGGCAAAACGGCTTTTGCGCAACATTTTGCTCAAGCATTATTATGCGAAAATCCTAGTGTACAGCACGAACCTTGTGGTGTGTGCGCATCGTGTCATTTATTTGCGCAACATTCTCACCCTGATTTTTATACCATCAGCCCCGAATTACCGACTGGTGAAACACCCAATGCACGAAGAATGTTACAAATTAAAATTGATGCCATTCGTGCTATTTTAGAGCCGTTAAATCAATCATCAGTGCGCGGTGGGCGGCGTGTGGTGTTGCTTAACCCTGCTGATAGTATGAATCTACAAGCAAGTAATGCCTTGTTGAAAATATTAGAAGAACCCCCTAATTCTGTTGTATTTTTGTTGATTGCTCGCCATCGTGATAGTGTGTTGCCGACCATTAAAAGCCGTTGTCGTTTGCTCTTGTTGCCCGCACCAACACAAGAGGTAGCTTTAAAATTTTTGCATGATAAATCATGGACCAATGCAGAAAATTTGTTGGCATTTCACAGTGGCGCACCTTTATTTGAGAGAGATGAAACTCAAGAAGCTTTGCGTGAACAGCTCACTCAATGTTTAGTTCAACCTCGTTTATTGGCTATTTTGGATTATGCTGCCGAGTTGGATAAACAAAAGCGTCCACTGGCAGAATTGCTCGATGGCTTGCAAAAGTGGTTGATAGATATTTCTTTGATACAACAAAAAATATCACCCATGTATTTTCCGCAATGTAAAAAGGATATGGTTTTATTATCAAGTAAAATTAATCCCGTTGCACTATTTACACTATTAAAGCGTATTCAGACATTGCACCCTTACGGATACCACAGTCTCAATGTTAAAATACAAACCGAATCGTTATTAACTGAATATTTGTCTGCTGTCTATAATAAGACGGCATAATTTTAGGAAAGAGAATTTTTTATGAGTAATGCTCAACCCGCACCTAAAGTTGCCCCGCAAACCACCCAAACAGCATCAGCTAAAATGTTACAACTGCGCTTGGAGAGTAAACCTGTCATTTATTCAAGCTATATGTCATTTTTGGAACATGGCGGTGTTTTTTTACCTTCAACCGATAAATTTAATATGGGTGAAGAGATTTTACTGGTTTTAGAATTAGCTGGGGCAGCTAAAATGGAAAAACTATTCATTAAAACCCATGTCTGCTGGATTAATCAAAGTCCGAGTGCAGGCGGCCGTCCGCGTGGTGTCGGCTTGGCATTTGGTGATGATGAATCGGGGTTAAAAGCCAAAGCCATTTTTGAAGCTATTTTGTCTGGTTTATTACACAATGAACGCCCTACTTATACGCTATAAATTTATATAAGGATAGATGGCGTAAATTTTCAGTGAGATTAAAATGAAATTAATAGATAGCCATTGTCATTTAAACATGGAAGGCTTGATAGAACGATTGCCTGATGCTTTGGAAAATATGGTGCAAAATCATGTTATACAAGCATTGGCTATTAGCGTTAGCCGCCAAACCTTTACCGAAGTGTTTCATTTAGCACAAACTTATCCACATATTTATGCGACAGTGGGCATACACCCAGACAGCGAAACTGCTGCCGAATTTAGTTTTGATGAGTTAGTGGCGCACGCACAACACCCCAAAGTAGTCGGTATTGGAGAGACAGGGTTGGATTATCATTGGTGTAGTGGTGATGTGTCATGGCAACATAAGCGGTTTATTACGCATATTCAAGCGGCTAAAACTGTTGCTGTGCCATTGGTTGTACACACACGCAAAGCGGCTGAAGATACATTACGTTTATTGCGTGAATATGCTCCCGAAAAAACCATTATCCATTGTTTTAGCGAAGATGTGGCTTTTGCTAAAGCTGCATTAGATTTGGGTTGCTACCTGTCATTTTCAGGTATTGTAACCTTTAAAAATGCCAAAGATGTGCAAGCGGCAGCGCAATATTGCCCTGTGGACAGAATGTTAGTCGAAACCGATGCGCCATTTTTGGCACCTGTACCTTATCGTGGCAAAACCAATGAACCTGCTTTTGTGTATCATACTGCAGCATTTTTGGCACAACTGCGTGGTGATAGTTTAGACAACATTGCGCAACACACCACCGAAAATTTTTACCGTTTGTTTGATAAAGTCCAAAAGCTATAAGATTGAGTAATGAAACTATTTCAACGTATTTTTGCAACCTTTTGCATGGTCATTGTATTAGGTATTTTTATTGCTAGCTTTTCATTTTGGGTGATGCAATCACGCCTAAACGAAAATCATATACGCCAATCACGCAATATAGAAATTAGCCTATTATCCAATGCGATGATTACTTTTCAAACACAGGGTGCAGCAGCAACACGTGATTTATTGGCACGTTGGCAAAATCATCCCGCTGCAAAAAATGTTTTAGTCATCGCAGGAGACAGTAAAAAAGAACTGTTGGGTCGCGAAGTCAGCGAAAGTGAAATTGAACATGCCTATGATTTTGCGCTCAAAAATCCCACGTCCAATTTAGCTATGATTTATTACGATCCTTTTGGTGAAGAAAATTTATTTTTTATCCGTCATTTTGATTCACCCCAAGTAGAACGTTTGCCTGGTTTGTTTATACCAGGTTTACCTTTTGCTCCCGTGTGGCATGAATTTACGTTGTTTGTGGGCATTGTGATTGTAGGATTAATCTTGGCCTATATTTTGGCAAATAATATTTCAGAACCGATAAAAATTTTAGAGCAGGGCATGAGCCGTTTAGCACGCGGTGAATTGGAAGCACGTGTATCTCAGCAATTAGATGAACGCAGAGATGAGTTAGCCAGTTTGGGCGTACAGTTTGATGCAATGGCAGAACAATTACAAAAATTGGTTTCCAAAGAGCGCCACTTATTGCACCATGTTTCCCATGAAATGCGCTCACCCTTAGCACGCATGCAAGCTATTTTGGGCTTAATAGAAGCACGTCCTGAAAAGCAAAATGAATACATAACGCGGTTATCCAATGAATTAACGCGCATGGACAGTTTGGTGGAAGAATTGCTCACGTTATCGCGCTTGGAAACATCTAATATTCCTATGGAAAAAGAAAGTTTTGCTGTGATACCGTTTATACAGCAATTAGTAGAAGATTGCCAAGCCGTAGCAGAACAACGTGGTCATCATATGGTCTTAGAAATTGGGCAAATAAAAGATGATGTGCAACTTTATGGAAATGAAAGTTATTTATATCGTGCATTTGATAACGTTATTCGTAATGCCATGAATTATAGTCCTAAAGGCAGCAAAATTCGTATTGTGTTACACGAAGATCGTAAAAAAAATGTGCATATTGAGATCATAGATAATGGGCCTGGAGTGAAACCTGAACAATTACCGTATATTTTTACTGCATTTTATCGTGCCGATAGCAGTAATGGTAAAACAGGCACAGGTTTGGGCTTGGCCATTACCAAGCATATTACCCAGCAACATCATGCCAAATTATTTGCCGAAAACGTTGAACCAAACGGTTTGAATGTGCATTTTATTTTTCCCAAGTGCAGCAAAGAAGATAAGAAAAACCATGATGATAAGGGGTAACACGGTTTCCATTTTTATATTTTTGTTAAAGAATAAAATGATTATATGTCATAATGATGTTTGATTATTACAAAATAACATCATCATGATATTGTGAAAGGTTACATCATGTACTTTTTAATTTCCCCTGCCAAAAACTTAAACGAAGAACATGAGTTTACCCCTAAATTTTATTCACAACCGCCCTTATTGGAACAAGCAGCCATACTGATGCAACAATTGCGAGAACTTGCTTTGCAAGAAATAGCACAATTAATGCATGTCTCTGACAAAATTGCATTACAAAATGTTCAACGTAATCAAGAATGGCATACCCCATTTACTCCAGACAATGCCAAATTGGCGTTGTATATGTTTAATGGTGATGTTTATGAAGGCATTGCGCCACGTCAATTAAACGAAGAACAAATTAGTTATATTCACAATCATGTGCGTATTTTGTCGGGTTTATATGGCGTATTGCGTCCACTGGATTTAATCCAGGCCTATCGTTTGGAAATGGGTACAGCTTTGGTTAACAGTCGCGGTAAAAATTTGTATGAGTTTTGGGGAGATGTGATTACTGAACGGCTCAATAATACATTAAGTTGTGCTGAAGATGGCATTGTGATTAATTTAGCATCGCAAGAATATTTTAAAGCAATAAAACCCAAAAAACTGAATGCGCGTATTATTACACCTGTATTTCAAGATTTTAAAGAAGGACGATTTAAAGTCATTAGTTTTTATGCTAAACGTGCACGTGGTTTAATGGTGCGTTATGCTGCTGAACACAATATAGAAAATGCCGAGCAACTTAAAGAGTTTGATTGTGAAGGCTACGCATTTAATGCTGCAGCTTCGTCAGAGAATGAATGGGTATTCCGTCGCACTGTATCACAATAGCATTATAATCAATATGTTAGATTTTTTTAACTTAATTCCTTAATGACAATGGAGAACAACAATGAGCGCAATTATTGATATTTTTGCACGTGAAATTTTAGATTCACGCGGTAATCCCACAGTGGAGTGTGATGTTTTATTAGAAAGTGGCGTAATGGGGCGCGCTGCTGTACCCAGTGGCGCATCTACAGGGCAAAAAGAAGCCTTGGAATTACGTGATGGTGATAAATCCCGCTATTTAGGCAAAGGAGTGTTAACTGCTGTCGCACATATTAATGATGACATTGCTCAAGCTTTAATTGGTATTGATGCCAGTGAACAAGCCTATATCGATCAAATCATGTTGGAATTGGACGGAACTGAAAATAAAGAAAAATTAGGTGCCAATGCAACTTTGGCAGTATCTTTAGCGGTGGCACGTGCGGCGGCGGAAGATGCAGGCTTGCCTTTGTATCGTTATTTGGGTGGCGCAGGTCCTATGGCATTGCCTGTGCCTATGATGAATGTGATCAACGGTGGTGAACATGCCAATAATAGTTTAAATATTCAAGAGTTTATGATTATGCCAGTGGGTGCGCTCACTTTCCGTGAAGCCTTGCGTTGTGGCGCAGAAATTTTTCACACACTAAAAAAACTGTGTGATAGCAAAGGTTTTCCCACTACGGTGGGTGATGAAGGAGGATTTGCCCCTAATTTAAATAGCCACGCAGAAGCTTTGGAATTGATGGTAGAGGCCACCGAAAAAGCGGGTTATAAAGCAGGTGAAGATGTGTTATTTGCTTTAGATTGTGCATCTAGCGAGTTTTATAAAGATGGTCAATACCATTTAGAAGCCGAAGGTAAAGCTTATACCAGTGCAGAGTTTGCCGATTATTTGGCCGATTTAGTGGCACGTTTTCCTATTATTTCGATTGAAGATGGCATGGACGAAAATGACTGGGCAGGTTGGAAATTATTAACTGAAAAATTGGGCGATAAAGTTCAATTAGTGGGTGATGATTTGTTTGTGACTAACCCTAAAATTTTGGCAGAAGGCATTGAAAAAGGTGCCGCTAATGCCTTATTGGTAAAAGTCAATCAAATTGGCACATTGAGCGAAACATTGAGTGCGGTAGATTTAGCCAAACGCAATTGTTATGCCAGTGTGATGAGCCACCGTTCGGGCGAAACCGAAGACAGCACCATCGCTGATTTGGCAGTGGCAACCAATTGTATGCAAATTAAAACAGGTTCTTTGAGCCGTTCCGATCGCATGGCAAAATACAACCAATTGTTACGTATTGAAGAAGAATTAGGTTCTGCTGCTTATTATCCAGGTAAAAAAGCATTTTATCAATTAAAAAAATAGAATGTCTTAGTTTTACTATAAAATATAAGTAGATAAGCATCATGGCAAGCCAATGCTGGTATGGCTAATATGGCTTTGAGTTGAGCAATCTTGTCATGATGTTTAAGTGAATAAGAATAAAATTGGCTAATTGGTATAAAATAAAAGTTTATTCACAATGATTTGCCATTATAAAATGGGATAGGATTAACCCTTTAAGGAAATTTTAATGAAATGGATTACTTGTATCTTGTTTTTTGCGTTGGTATTTTTGCAGTGGCAGATTTGGTTTCAAGAAGACGGCGGTTTGCGCCATAAATATATAGAAACAAATCAAAAAGTAAAGCAAGTACAACAACAAAATGCAGATTTGCGTCAAAACAATCAAATATTGAAAGCTCAATTAGAGGATCTGCAAAATGGTCATGATGCTTTATCCGAAATTATACGTACCAAATTAAATTATATTGAACAAGGTGAAATTTTTTATGATTTGGCATCTGATAGAGAATAACCGTGTTACCCTTAATGTGATAACACGGTTTTAAGTTATGCTCAGTTTATTCAAGATGTGTTTATATCATGGACTAGTCTATTTTTATATGATAGTGAAGGTTTTTTGCTGAATCATTCGGAAGAATATAATGCCAGTTGAAGTAAATCTGTGTCTATGATGTTTGATGCGCTGTAATTATTGCTTGATTGGATGGATAAATTGATGACGTAAGGGCAACTGATAAAATGAGCGATTTTGAAACCTGATGCAATAAATCCTTGACTGTGGCAAAAATAGAGCCATGTTTTTCCTACTATTCATTATGGAGTGTGGTGATGCACAATTATTTAACCCCAAATTTTACCTTTGCACCGATGATCCCAAAAAGAGCGCAAGATAGTCGTGTGTGGGATATAAATGATAAAGAATACATTGATTTATCAGGAGGTATTGCGGTTAATGCTTTGGGGCATTGTCATCCTGATCTCATTGCAGCATTGCACGAACAAGCACAAAAATATTGGCATATATCCAATTATTACACCACTGAACCTGCGCAAGCATTGGCAAAAAAATTGGTACAACATAGTTTTGCTGATAAAGTCTTTTTTGCTAATTCAGGTGCAGAAGCCAATGAAGCAGCATTAAAACTGGCACGCAAACAGGCACGAGATCAGTTTGGGGTGGATAAATATGAAATTGTGGCGTGTGTAAATAGCTTTCATGGACGTACCTTGTTGACCGTATCTGTGGGCGGTCAACCTAAATACAGTCAAGATTTTGCACCGTTAGCACCAGGCATTATACATATTCCCTTTAATGATAGTGCGGCGTTGTGTGAAGCGATATCTGATAAAACTTGTGCGGTGATAATAGAACCGATACAAGGAGAAAGTGGTGTTTTGCCGATTGATATTGAATTTTTGCGTATGGCACGGCAATTGTGCCATCAACACCATGCTGCACTTATTTTGGATGAAGTGCAAACGGGTATGGGGCATACGGGGCGGTTATTTGCCTATCAGCATTATGATGTTATACCTGATATTTTAACTACTGCCAAAGCGTTGGGTTGTGGTATGCCCATTGGTGCTATGCTGGCAAAAAATTCTTTTGCTCAAGCGTTTACAGCTGGATCGCATGGTAGCACATTTGGTGGCAATCCTTTAGCATGTGCAGTAGGAAATCGAGCATTTGATATTATTAATGCACCCGAAACACTGAATCATGTTGTGCAACAAGGTGAAAAGTTACGTCAGCAATTACAAAAACTTGGGAAAGAATGGGGTATATTTGAAACAATACGCGGACAAGGTTTATTGCTGGGAGCAGTATTAAGTAAGCCTTATCATGGACAAGCACAGAATATCGTGCGTTTGGCATTACAACAGGGCTTAATGATTTTAGGTGCGGGGGAAAATGTACTGCGTTTTGCCCCCTCATTATTGCTTAATGATGATGATTTATACGAAGGTATACAGCGTTTGGAATCAGCAATCGTTTTGTTTTTGAAAGAAAGGTCATGAAATTTGCTTATATTGTTATAGCAATATGGTTAAATGCTTGCGTATATGCAGATGAACGGGGTAATTTTGCCGTTCTAGATTTACCCGTCGGGGCGCATAGCACGATAGATAAAACGATTACGGTCAATGCGCCACCAAGTACTACAGTTATTTTACAAGAGATCCCACCACCTGTAATATATGAGCGTAAACCGCGCTTATGTTTTTATCATACCGATACACATCGCCGTGAATGCCGCTATGATTGAAACAGCATATTTAGATTTTGTTCGCATTGTTGTGCTAAAGTTTCTAATGGAATTTGGCGTATATCGGCAATAATTTGTGCAATGACACGAGTATTAGCAGGTGTATTATTAGGGAACATATAGGGGCTATCGGTTTCTAGTACGATACTGTCTAATGGCAAATATTGTGCCAACTGGCGTACTTTTTTGGCACGAGGGTTCAGTAATAACACACCCAAACCTATTTTAAAACCACGTTTGATAAATAATTTTGCCTCTTCTAAACTACCTGAAAAAGCATGAACAATCCCGCCATATTGAAAATGGGTTTTATCCAGTGCGTTTATCAGTGCAGCACTGGCTTTGACATTATGCAAAATGACCCAGCGTTGATATTCTTGCGCAATCATAAGCTGTTGGAGCAGTACGTACATTTGAGTATCGCGTGATATGTTATGCAAAAAATCCAATCCAATTTCACCCACCACCGCGTGGGGTATACGCCTGAGTGTATCATGTAAACGTTGTGCCACATTATCATGCCATTGCGTTGCAAGCCATGGATGCAAACCTAATCCAATCGTACGAATAGCGGGTAAATGCTGCAAACATAAAACGGTATCCCAAACAAGATCTTGGCTAGGAACAATAAATTGAGTCACACCATTTTCTTGTGCCTTTTCTAAAACCTCGTTTAATTGCTCACCGTATACAGCTAGATGGCAGTGGCTATCAGTAAACATTGCGTTCTTTAATTTGAAATACTTGGCATAAATAAGCCAAAAAGGTGTTATTATTGGTTAAAGTTTTGCCTGGTGTATCGGAAATTTTGGCGACAGATTGTCCATTGCATTCGACCATCTTTAGTACAATATTCAAAGGCTCAAGCCCCATATCATTGGTTAAATTGGTTCCAATGCCAAAACTGGTTTTAAATCGCCCTTTAAAATACTGATGTAAATCCCATGCTTTATGTAAATTCAAACCATCGCTAAATGTGAGCATTTTGGTACGACTATCAATTTTTAGTTTCTTGTAATGCTCATAAGCTTTATCACCCCAAATAAAAGGATCCCCGCTATCATGGCGTAAACCATCAAACAGTTTGGCAAAATACAAGTCAAAATCACGCAAAAATGCGTCCATACCAACCACATCAGTTAATGCGATACCTAGATCACCACGGTATTCATGCACCCATGCTTCTAATGCTGCTTTTTGAAAATCGCGTAAACGCACATCTAAAGCTTGGAATGCTTGTAAAAATTCATGTGCCATCGTACCTATGGGTGTAAGATTGAGCTGTTTGGCCAGTAAAACATTGCTTGTGCCACGTACGATATCGGGCGCAGCAGCAACCAAGGTTTCTACTACATGCTTTTGCCATGCAAAGTTATAACGACGACGTGTACCAAAATCGGATACTAAAAAAGGTGGATCATTGGGGTGTTGTCGTATATCAAATGTTTTGATTAAACGGACTTTTTCTTGTAAACGCGCTTCGCCTTCCGCTTGGACTTCATCAGAATGCAAACGGCGAAAATATAATTCATTAACAATGGCTAAGATATAAATCTCAAAAAACATTGCTTGAATAATTGGACCTTCAATACGAATATGTAAACGACCTGTTTCATCACCCCAAATATGAACAAAGCGACGCTTGAGTTGAAATAATTCCATATAATCCACAAAATCGCTTTTAATAAAACGTAAATGACGCAAATAATCTAGCTCTTCTTGGGTTAAACGTAATTCACATAATGCATCTAATTCGCGCTCTAAATCGGGTAAAATATTTGCCAATGGATAGACAGTCTGGACATTGCGACAGCGAAATTCATATGCACCTGAAGCTTGAGGAAATCGATGCAAAATGACTTGTAACATGGTGAATTTGTATAAATCTGTGTCCAGTAAAGATTAGCCTGGGTCTGAATTACAGCCTTAAAACTTCTGAAATTTGACTCTTTGAGCAGG
>CAKARD010000008.1 GCA_916720425.1 uncultured Kingella sp.
GGAAACAATATCTTAAATCCTTTGCCTCTTTTTTTGAATTGTCAATAGCCCCTAAAGGTAGTATTAAAAATGTTGGAAATAGTGGACAAACACAAAAGACAATGTCTCCTAGTACAAGAGCTGTACCACAAGGAAAACCCTATTTAACAGAGAGTTCAAAACCGATTGATGGGACAACGGTAAAATTAAATGGTGATTTACAAACACAAATTGGGAAGTTGCCAAAAGGAACAGTTGTAACGGTCTCGGGAAATACATTTAAAGCGACTTTACCTGATGGAAGTGTTCGTAGAGGGCAGAGTAGTAAATTAGCTGTACAAAAAACATTACCTTCTCCACTTCCGCTAATATTTGCATCACAAATTAGTATACAGAAACAAACACGGCATTTAAAAGGAAGTGCTCCATCAGGAAAATCATATTTAAATTCCGCGCAAGATGCTCAAAAAGTATTAGATGCTTATAATAATGGAAATGCTGTTTTGATTTCAAGAAGCTATAACAAGAATTCTATTGTTATTCGCGTTGATAGTGTAACTGGTATATATGTCAATATAAACAATCCTAATGGATTACCTGATATTATTAAACCAACCAATATTTTTATGATTGACTCAACGAAATCACCTAAAATTGTTCCTGTAAATCCAGATAAAGGGTTATAAATATGATAAATAATAACAATGCTTACTTTTGCAGATTATTTCAACGAGCTTTTTTGTTTAACATTCCTAAAACAGTTGATTTTATTTCCTTTAAAATAACAGGAAATATTATTGATTTATTTGTTATATCAAAAAAACAATTAAGTGATCAGGAATGTGAATATATATATAGTGCAATTTCAGAAGTTGAAGGAGATATTGTAGAGTGTATTACATTTAATACACATTTTCTTATCATGGATAATTTACCTAAAAATTTAGAGCAATTTGGTGAAGTATTATTTGCTTTTATAGAGCCAGCATAGTTTGTACAATTACCACAAAATGTGAAATGGTAGGATGTGATTTATGCACACGTGGTTTTGGTTTCGCTGAACTTGGTTTCAGTTTGCTATTACAGGCGTTCAAGCTAATTTTGAAACATTAGTAAATGGTTATATGGCAAAGAAAAAAGTCAGCGACTTAACGGCGGAAGAGAAAGAGACTGTAACCGCGATTACAAATCTGTTGGGAACGGCAACAGGAGCAGTTATTGGCGACACCACAGCCAATGCAGCGCAAGGCAGCCTGAATGCGCAAAGTGCGGTGGGGAATAATTTTGGCAATTCATATTTATCTTATAAAGCAATTCAAAACGAACAAGAATTTGCCAAAAAAGACCCGATAGGATATAAGAAATACAAACAAGAACAATTAGAACTACTTGATAATATTGCTAAACTTATCATCACTCCTTATGGTACTTATCATGATTATCAAGAAGCAGAAACTTTAACAGATAAAGCTTTGGCTTTGTCCTCCGTGATTCCTATTGGCAAGGTCGGGAATAAAGCCAAAGAACTATTACAAGCGGCATCACAATACTATCAATCAGGAAAATTTAAAGAAGCTGCAAATGCAATTTAGATAAGCATTAAGCCATTTACAATCATCACAAATGCAAATGGCTACGCCTAATGGTGCAAAAGTACCATCAGCAACGGCTTCTCACAATACAACTAGTGTTGGTGGCGGAAAGTTACCAAATTCTCAACAAGTTTTAACAGATGGTTCTCATCTGAAACGAGGGGGTAAACTGCAAGCGAATGTGCGCTATAAAGCAGGGTAATTTGATTATTTTTATGAAACAGATGAATTAGGTAGAATCAAATCCTTTGACACGGATAACTTACAATTAACTTCACGAGAACAAAGATTAACCCATAACGCAAACACGCCAGGTAAAGTAAATGGAAAATACTTGGGAAAATGCGATTAAGTCAGGGAAACGTGTTAAAATCCAGATGAGCATTGAATATGCGACGGGTACCAGCCGCCCAACAAGGTTTGTAGGTTATTATTGGATTGATGGGCATCGTGTAACTATTGATATTTCTAATTTATAAGGAGTTTATGATGGTATTTGAAGACTATTTTAGTGAACTGCAAGCAGACATGGTGTCTATCTGTTTAGAATATGTACAGGGGCAAGCGGATAAAATTTACATTTATACTTGTTTTGAACCAAGAATTAGCTCTTGTGGATATTTCTTTGTCATTAATGGCAAATTATTGCAAAGACATAAAGTTACCGAGGAATTGCCTGAATGTGATATTGAATTACAAACACAAGTAATGGACATTATCATGGAGGATTTATACAAATTAAATGATGTTTGTACGCAATTTAATCAACCGATGCCTACCGAAATTAAAATGGTTTATGATGTAAAAAACAACAGTTTATCTGCTAATTATCAGTATGATTTAATTATACAAGCATCAGGTACTTTACTTCCCGAATTTGTAGAGGAGGCTTGGTTTGAAGAAATTAAGCAGATTTTGGGGAATTTTGCAAAGGTCTCAGGCTAAGTGTAAAATGCAGTAAAAAACAATACACCTAAATATATAAAACGAGAATAGCGTGACATTCATCATTCTGTTATTTCTCAAAACTGGATAAATTTTATGTCTAAATCCAAAGTATTTCGCCCCACCACCTATCATCGCATACTCACAACCAGTCTAGAAATGTTTAATGAAGAAGGTGAACGTAATGTTAGTACGAATCATATTGCCATGCGTCTTGGGATAAGTCCTGGTAATCTGTATTATCATTTTAGTAATAAAGATACAATTATTATTGAATTGTTTAAACAATATAGTCAGTATTTGATGAATTATCTTCATCAAACCGCATTGCCCAATAGCATTGAACAGCTATCACAATACATGATGGGGATTTATGACATTTTGTGGAATTATCGCTTTTTGTTTAGTGATGTGAACGCCTTATTAAAACGTAGTTATGAATTTTTTGGTGAACACATTGATTTTACACGTGAGCGGTTTTCGCCGCTTGCGATTCAATTATTAACACAATTGCAAAGTAAGGAAATCATCAATATAGATGAAATTGGAACACGTAATTTAACCATTAATTTATGGATGGTTTCCAGATATTGGTTTGATTTTGACTTGTCTATTTATGGTAAGCCATTAGATGGTGATCAAATTAAAGCACGCGGTGTGTTTCGATCTTTAAGTTTGATTCGTCCTCACCTTAAACCACAATATATTGCGGCATTTGATGCACAAATGGCTTTATTGAATATAGGAGAGTCGTTGCTTTAGTCCATAATAAAAGTCTTGTACTGTTTCTTTTTTGTGCTTAAAGTTTTATAGGTTGCTATGTTTTTTAAATATAATCATATAGTTATTAATAAAATTTTGCCAATTCAATTAAAATTAACTATAATCCCGCTGAATTTCAACATTTAATTTAAGGATTATTATCATGATGGTATTGTATTCAGGTATCACGTGTCCATTTAGTCATCGCTGTCGTTTTGTATTATACGAAAAAGGCATGGACTTTGAAATCAAAGATATAGATGTATTTAATAAGCCTGAAGATTTGGCACTCATGAATCCTTATAATCAAGTTCCTGTTTTGGTTGAACGAGATTTAATTTTATATGAATCCAATATTATTAATGAGTATATAGATGAACGCTTTCCGCACCCGCAATTAATGCCTGCTGATCCTGTTATGCGAGGCCGCGGTCGTTTAGTATTATATCGCTTGGAAAAAGAATTGTTTATACACGTGAAAACATTAGAAAACCCCACTGCAACATCTAAACAACATGCCGCCGCACGTGAGGCAATTACCAATGGTTTGACTATGATTGCCCCCGCTTTTGCCAAAAATAAATATGTTTTGGGTGATGATTTTTCTATGATAGATGTGGCATTGGCACCATTATTGTGGCGTTTACAACACTATGATATTAAACTGCCTCAATCTGCGGCACCAATTTTGGTTTCCGCCGAACGTATTTTCCAACGCCCTGCGTTTTTAGAAGCACTGACTCCAGCAGAAAAGGCAATGCGTAAATGAGCATCAGCACTAAACCCTACTTTATTCGTGCTTTATATGACTGGTGTATTGATCAAGCTTATACCCCTTATTTATCGGTATGGGTGAATGAATACACACGTGTACCTGCTCAATATGTAAAAGATCAACAAATTGTATTGAGCATCAGCCAATCAGCAACACAAGATCTTTTGATAGATAATGAATGGATTAGTTTTAAGGCACGTTTTGGTGGTATCGCGCAAGAGGTACTGATACCGATTGGACATGTACAAGGTATTTTCGCTAAAGAAACAGGCGAAGGTATGGGCTTTGAAGTGGAAGTATGGCAACCTAAGGAAGAAAACCAAGTCCAAACTATGAAATCTCTTGATGAAAAAGAAAAACCTAAAACCAAGAAAAAAATTCTAAAATTGGAGTAAATGAAACATGAAGACCATTATTTTATCTCTAGTTTGTATGGCATTGTTAAATGCATGTGCCAGCTCTACCCACACACATAATGAGATGTATGGCACGGTATCAGGTGGAGTAGAGACCATATTCTAAAATGAGTATCGTTCAAAAAATCAATGCATTATTGCCACAGACGCAATGTCGTGAATGTGGCTATGCGGGCTGTTTGCCGTATGCACAAGCAGTGGCAGAGAATCATGCACCCATTAACTTATGTAGTGCGGGTGGTCATGTGGTGATGCAAGATATTGCGCAACTCTTGCACCGATCACCGATTGTTCCTGAAAAAATTCAAGCCAAACAACTGGCTTGGATAGATGAAGATGTATGTATTGGTTGTACCGCATGTATACGCGCTTGCCCTGTTGACGCGATTATGGGTGCGAGTAAATTTATGCATACTGTCATTGCTGATGAATGTACGGGCTGTGGCTTATGTGTTTTACCGTGTCCTGTAGATTGTATTTATATGCAAGATACGACAGCCGTATTTTTGCCTCAAGCACGCGCATTATCAGGGGAAGAAACCTGTGAGCGTTTTGCTGCTGCCCAACATGCTAAAACACGCTTTGAACAACGAAATGCGCGCAAAGAAAGAGAAGAAGCGGATAAAAAACAGCGTATCGCTGCACATCGTGTGAATGTTGCACAACCCACGTCCAGCCAAGTATTTAACCCTAGCGATCTCATTGCAAAAGCTATGGCAAAAGCTCAAGCACAACAAAATCACTGTGTGATAACTAATAATCATAAACAATTTCGCGAATCACAAATTCAAGCGGCTAAAGATAAAGCCACTTATCGCCGATATGTACGTGATGCCCAATATGGCAATGTTGAACAAAAAGCGGTTGCGATAGAATGGTTGCGTCAATACAAAGAAGCACGAGAAATGGATAACAAAAATGTCAAGTAAACTCAAAGGATTAGGTAAAGGGCTCGATTCTCTGATTTCATTTACAGGAGAAATGAATACACAAAAAGACTGTCTGATGAGTTTAGATATTCGTCACATTGTGGTAGGACAATATCAAGCCCGTACCCAAATAGACGAAGTTGCGCTAAATGAACTTGCACAGTCCATTCAAGCGCAAGGTGTCATACAGCCTATTATCGTACGTGAAATAGGGCTGGATAAGTATGAATTGATTGCGGGTGAACGTCGTTGGCGTGCTGCTCAATTGGCGGGTTTAAGTGAAATTCCTGCTGTAGTAAAAATTATGGATAATTCCACTGCTATGGCAATGGGATTGATTGAAAATATACAGCGAGAAGATTTAAATCTGATTGAAGAAGCCCAAGGATTACGTCGATTGATAGATGAATTTGGTTTTACTCATGATGCCATCGCCCAAGCTTTAGGGCGCAGTCGTAGTGCTATTTCCAATAGTTTACGCCTACTGAAACTTCCTGAACCTGTGCAAAATATGTTGTACAACAAACAGTTAGAAATGGGACATGTACGGACTTTACTGACTTTGCCTGTAGAGCAACAGCTGGATATTGCTCATCAAGCTGTGCGTCATGGTTGGTCGGTGCGTGAAACTGAACGACACAGTAAACAACTGGCGCAACAAAATAAACCTAATTTACATAAAAATACTGTTTCACACCCTGATATTATCCATTTATCTGATAGCATTACACAACAGCTGGGTTTGCTAACCGAAATCAAAACACGCGATCAAAAAAAAGGTACGATGGTGGTGCATTTTACATCAGCAGAGGAATTGCAAATATTACTGGAGAAAATGGGCGTTTCACATTAGTTATAGCGGTTGTGGGCATGATTTATCTAGACTAGTAGTACCCTTCAAGATAAGATATCAAAATTAAAACATCAATAAATACAAATTATTAATTTATTTTTGCTTTTTTTGATAATAATTTTATGATGAAATTCAATTAAATACTAAAGAAAGATACAAGATGGCAACATTAGTAGAATTAACAAATATCCATGGACATCGTGTGTATGTTAACACAGATCATATTCGCCGTTTGGAACCACGTGGAGAGAATCCACCTACAACATTAGTTGTTTACAGTTCTGGAACAAGTGAAACCATTTTTGAAATGGTTGGTTATATTGATGAAATTGCCGATTGGCTCAATGAAGAAATGGCAAAATAACAAAATAACACTGCTAAAATTTTAGCAGTGTTATTTTTCTTTTAAGTTAGAGATAAGCGTGCTTCTACCAGTGACGTATCATTGGGGTGTTGTGTGAGACTAAACCCAAGTTTTAACGCCAGTTTTTGCATGCTTTGATTTTCTGATAATATTTCGGCGCGAATTTGATGAAATCCTTGTGCTTTTGCTCGTGTAATTAAAGTATGCATGAGTAAACTACCGATACCTTGTCCATGTAAACGGTCTGCAATGCTAATACCGAATTCACAACTGATGCCATTGGGGTCAGCTGTATAGCTGGCATGTGCCAGAGGATTATGCTCTTCATCATACAATAATATCGCAAACTCACGTTGATAATCTGGTTGTGATAGGCGAGAGAGTAATGCTGGAGATAAAGTAGGACTTTTACTCATAAAGCGCATATAACGGCTTTTTTCACTCATTTCGTTGGCTAAGCGTTGGATAAGAGATGCATCTTCTGGACGAACGGGGCGTAACCATGCATTCTCACCATTTTTTAGGGCAATGGCCCGTTCTGCATCATAGGCATAAGGGGTAAAAATATTAGGTTTGTTGTCAGGTTCTTGTAAATTGAGCTTGATGTCACTGCACACGATCCCTTTATTGGCATCGTGATGTAAGGTTAGTTGAACGGTGTGAATTTCGGGTAATCGGCATAAAATATCGATACTGGTTAGTATCCAATCTTGCCATATAATGGCTGGCAGACCCAGTTGATTTAAACTACGTGCAGCAATTTCAGGTGTCATTGGGGGTAATAATTTAATTTTATGCTTGCGTGCTATTAGTGTTAATACATAGCCAAAAGGTTCCTGTTTTTCCCAAATTAAAAGCATACCGCTACCTGATTTTGGGGGATTATCAGGATCGTGGAACACTTGTAAGCCGGTTAGAAAAATTGAAGTATTATTTTTACTAGCGGGCAATACAGCAACAGGCAACAATGGGCGTAAATGTTTACGTAGCTCTTCCGCTGCCACAGTTGCATAACGATAATCGTGGAAGGCATGGGTGCGATAACGTTGCTGTTGATGTTGGCGATATAAATTTAATTGTGTTAAAGCATGCAAGGCATGTTCGGGTTGTTTAAAATGCAAATTTTTGTATTGATTGAAAATTTTTCTTGTGCCTTGGTTATCAGCACTACCTAACCATACTAATAATAAAGGTTTGTGCGTGTGTTGTTGTAAACGTGCTATGGTTTGGGCGATTTGAGTGTTATCGTTGCTGTTTTGTCCTGCAAAAATTAAACATACTGCATCAGTATTGTCATCTGCCAAAATGCTTTCACATGCCGTTTGAAAAACCCCTGCGCTACTATCAGATGGTAAATTAAGCGGATTACTATTTAGAGGTTTTTGAGGTAAGATTTTTCCTAGTGTACGTGTGGTAATAGAGGAAATCTGAGCTAATTGTAATTCTGCTTGATGAATGTTTTTTAAGGTTAATGCGCAAATTTGTGGTGTATTACTCACAAATGCAATATTTTTGCCATGACTACTAATACCTGTGTGAATCAGTTTGGCGGCGGTAAAGAGTTGGGTTAATGAATGTGCAGTTAAGATGTGCGCGCGCTCTAAAGCTTGTGTAAATAAGGTATCTTGCTCATTATCAGACAAAGTGCTTAGTAATACTACAGGTTTTTGTCGTGCCACAGCGGTCAATGCGCTTAATAATTCGCGCGGATTATCTAATACATTAATATGTACTAATAATGCGCTGGTATTTTTATCTGCAGCAACATAATCAATAATTTGTCCCGTACTAATAGGGTAATTTTGTGGATTAAGTGTTAAAAAGCGGCTAAATTTAATATCACGTTCGGTGGCATAAGATTGCATACAATCTGTAATGCCCAGTGCTTGCCCAATATATGCACAAGCAGGATGTGTCGGCTGTTTAAACCACTCATATAACCCTCTTGATGGTACAGCCAATAGTTTAATATGAGCTTTAGTAGCTTGTTCACTAATGCGATCTAGTTTATTGCGTGTATTGTGATTGGGTGTGTCTAAATCATTGATTATGATGGCATAATGGATATTCAGTTTTGCCATTTCGCGTAAAATACTGCTGATTTTATCGGTTGATAATACAATAATGACTGTATCAATATGGATTTCATTGCTGGCTTGAGACAGAGATTCGTAGGATTTTTGTCCGCATATCGTTTTATGATTGGGATTAATGGGGACAATATGGGGTGCACAACAATGCGCTAATAATTGAGAAAATACATTACGTCCTGTGCTGCCATAACGCTCTGAAGCCCCAATTACTGCGAGTGTATTGGGAGAAAATAAAGCTTGCAAAGGATGAAACATAGTGGCTCCTTAACTTAATTGATCGTCTAATTCACCAAGTGTTTTATTTAAAAAACGACCACGCCGTACATCATCACTGGCTGCTTGCCAGTTTTTCATCGCCAAATGATGGGTTAACTGTGTTAGTAAGGATTGATAGGCTTTATCAATTTCAATGTGTAAATTTTTCAGACTGGCTGTATCGTTTTTATCACGTGCATCAGCCAAAGTTTCACGCCACAACATTTGTTGCATTAAAAAATCAGGATCGACATGTGTATTGTGTGGATCATCAGGGTTGATGTGTTGTTGTTGTAAAATATAGGCCGCTCGTTCCAAAGGATGGCGCAATATTGTATAAGCCTGATTAATGGTTGCAGACATCATCATTGCTTGTTTTTGTTCAAAAGTGGATTGAGAGGCAAATTTATCAGGGTGAAATTGGGCAACCAAAGTGTGATAAGTACGATCTAAATGAGCAATATCTAATGAAAAATCTTCGGATAAACCAAATAGTTCAAAATAAGAAGACATTGATGACTCCATAGCATTTTTTATCAAGATACCATTAAAATGAAGAGATGAAAACCAAATTTATCATAACCACCATAAAACTTGACCGTTTACAGCGAGGATATGCGTTTAATCAGGTTTTGGTGTCTCAAATTGATATGGGTGTAGCGCGTTTTGCAATAGAAATTCATTGAGGTGATTGATAAATAATTCAATGTTGTTCATAAATCAGTAGAAATGCCCTCCCCAAAGGGAGGGAAAAATATCAAACAATACCTTGCGCTAGCATGGCTTCAGCGACTTTTTTAAAGCCTGCAATATTTGCACCATTAACATAGTTCACATAACCGTCATTTTGTGTGCCATTGGCCACACAATTTTCGTGAATATTGGCCATGATGCCGAATAATCTGCCATCCACTTCTTCGGCGGTCCAAGACAAGTGCATGTGGTTTTGGCTCATTTCTAAGCCAGAAGTAGAGACTCCACCTGCATTCGATGCTTTACCTGGTGCATACAAGATTTTGGCATTAATGAATGCTTCTACTGCACCTAAGGTAGAAGGCATATTAGCACCTTCTGCTACGCATTTTACGCCATTTGCTAACAAGGTTTGAGCATTGCTTTGGTCTAGCTCATTTTGTGTTGCGCAAGGTAAGGCAACATCACAAGGTACACCCCATGGACGTTGGTTTTCATGATATTCCAAACCTTGTTCTTTAGCATAAACAGCCAATCGTTCACGACGAACATTTTTTATGTCTAACAAGGCGGCAAATTGTGCTTCGGTCATGCCACTATCAGCAAATTTTACAAAACCATTAGAATCGGAAACGGTTAATACTTTTGCACCCAACTGCATGGCTTTTTGGCAAGCATATTGTGCTACGTTGCCACTACCTGATACCACTACGCGTTTACCTTCAATGGTATCTCCTTTAGTTTTTAACATAGATTGAGCAAAATAAACGGTACCGTAACCTGTGGCTTCTGGACGGATTAAGCTGCCACCATAAGACAAACCTTTACCTGTTAATACAGACGTAAACTCATTAGTTAATTTTTTATATTGACCAAATAAATAACCAATTTCACGACCACCTACACCAATATCCCCAGCAGGAACATCAGTATCTGCACCGATATGGCGATACAATTCACTCATAAAGGCTTGACAAAAACGCATGACTTCGGCATCAGATTTTCCTTTTGGATCAAAGTCTGAGCCACCTTTACCACCACCCATAGGCAAGGTAGTTAAAGCGTTTTTAAACACCTGTTCAAATGCTAAAAATTTTAATACACCTAAGTTTACAGTAGGATGGAAACGCAAGCCGCCTTTATATGGCCCAATGGCAGAATTCATTTGCACACGATAACCACGGTTAACTTGTACTTGACCTTTATCATCTACCCAAGAAACACGGAACATAATGACGCGTTCGGGTTCCACAATGCGTTCTAGTAATGCTTGTTGTGTGTATTTGGGATTTTTTGCCAAAAAAGGTTGCAAACTGCCAAATACTTCTTCCACAGCTTGGTGAAATTCGGGTTGATTGGGATCGCGTTGTTTGATTTTTTGAAACAAGACATTCAAATCGCTCATGATTAACTCCTAAGGGTTGGTGAGAAAGTTTAAGTAACGAAAATTATATTTATTTATAGTTTAGCAATATTTGTTTATGAAGTCGTATGGTACGAGTGTAAAATGCTAAATTTTGAAAGATTTAGTTAAAAATATATTTTGTTTGGTTTTTTATTTCAATAAATTCCATAATTTAGCAATTAAAACCTAATTTGTAAGGCATTTATTGAGTTGAATATAACAATAGACTTTAACTTTTGTGGTATAAACCGTTATACTTCGCTTTTTTCTATTAAATTGAAGATGCTATGCAGTATCCTATTCCTCCACGCTGGTTAATAGGTGGTAATGTGCAAACGTTATATGCAAAATCTTTACAACGAACGGCACCTATTTATCGGCGTGAATTGATTGTTGATCGTTTTGGTGAAGATGTGGTGGCATATGATTTTATTGATGCTTCTGATCCTGATGCCCCATGTGTGGTTTTATTGCATGGTTTGGAAGGGAGTAGTCATAGTCATTACGCTATAGAACTCATGCATGCGGTTAAGCAACATGGTTGGCATGGTGTGGTTGCGCATTTTCGCTCTTGTGGTGGGGTGCCATCTAAGCGTTTGTATCATTCGGGTGATACACTGGAATTGGCTCATATGCTCAATGTGTTGGCAACGCGTTATCATACTTTATATGCAGTGGGCGTATCGCTTGGGGGCAATGTATTAGCAAAATATTTGGGTGAAATGGGGGATAAAGCCATTTTACGTGCAGCTGCTACTGTTTCTACACCCTTTGATTTGTCGGCATCATCACAAGCGTTATCACAGGGATTGCCTCGTGTGCTTTATACGCCTTATTTTCTACGTACACTCTTGCCCAAAGTTCCTTATACCGATAAAAAATTTCATAATTTAGGTGAATTTGATGATGCGTTTACCGCACCTATACATGGATTTTTAGATAAAGAGGATTATTATCGTCAAGCATCATCTAAACCGTATTTGCGACACATTACGATTCCTACACTATTAATCAACGCATATAACGATCCTTTTGTGCCATCCTTTTCGTTGCCCACGCGTAAAGAAATATCGGATAGCGTACAATTGTTGCGTCCCCCAGAGGGAGGACATGCTGCTTTTGTTTCAGGACAAGGGCGAGGGCATTTGCGCTGGTTACCCAAAACTTTATTACAATGGTTTGAGCAATATGCAATATAACCATTAAATAGCCGTTAAGGTATAATCAGAGTATGTAATCTGTACATCTATTGCAAGGAAAAGTGCATGAGTGAAATCACCGATATTGAACAAGCTCGTTTGGATTATGCCCAGTACATCCAAGCTCAATCATTTCAAGAGCAGCAAATGCTAAACCATGCTTTACAGTTGGCAGAACGTTATTACCCGCCCCAACAAACCACATTTATTGCCAAAGAACCATTATTGCAACACCAACTGGCAGCAGCAAAAATGGTGGCAGATATGGACTTGTTACCCGAAGCTGTAGCCGCAACAGTTTTGGCTGAAATTTCGACACATTTGGACAATTGGCGTGAAGTAGTTGGTGAACAATGCGGTGCAACGGTAGTTTCTTTGGTAGAAGGGATAGATGAGGTGCAAAAGCTAACCCATTTTGCACGGATAGATAATTTAAGTACGCCAGAAGAGCGTGCCAATCAAGCCGAAACTATGCGCAAAATGTTATTGGCAATGGTATCCGATATTCGTGTGGTATTGATTAAACTGGCATTGCGCACACGCACCATGCAATATTTGGTCCATATGCCAGATAGCAGTGAAAAACGTAATATTGCTAAAGAAACCCTAGCTATTTTTGCGCCATTGGCCAATCGTTTGGGTGTATGGCAACTGAAATGGCAATTAGAGGATTTGGGTTTTCGTCATCAAAATCCTGAAGAATATAAACGTATTGCTAAATTATTGGAAGACAAACGCACTGAACGATTGCAGTATATTGAAAACTTTTTGGATATTATTCGCCATGAAATGGACAAAATGAATATTCAATATGATGTAGCAGGGCGTCCTAAGCATATTTATTCCATTTATAAAAAGATGGTAAAGAAAAAGTTGGATTTTGAAGGCTTGTATGATATTCGTGCGGTGCGTATTTTGGTCAATACGGTGCCAGAATGTTATGCGATTTTAGGTGTAATTCATAGTTTATTTCAGCCCATTCCAGGAGAATTTGATGATTATATTGCCAATCCAAAAAGCAATGGTTATAAGAGCTTACATACTGTAATAGTTGGGCCTGAAGATAAAAGCATAGAAGTACAAATTCGCACTTTTGAAATGCACCAATTTAATGAATTTGGTGTGGCGGCGCATTGGCGATATAAAGAAGGTGGTAAAGGTGATAGCGCATATGAACAAAAAATTGCGTGGTTGCGTCAATTATTAGATTGGCGTGAAAACATGGCGCAAAGTGGAAAAGAAGATTTAACCAGCGCATTTAAAACCGAATTATTTAATGATACGATTTATGTATTAACACCACATGGCAAAGTATTATCTTTGCCTGCGGGTGCAACACCGATTGATTTTGCTTATGCATTACACAGTAGCTTAGGCGATCGTTGTCGTGGTGCAAAGGTAGAAGGGCAAATTGTGCCGCTTTCTACACCCCTAGAAAATGGGCAACGGGTGGAAATTATCGCGGCCAAAGAAGGGCATCCATCTGTGAATTGGTTGCATGAAGGTTGGGTAAAATCACCCAAAGCCATTAGTAAAATTCGCGCTTTTATTCGCCAACAAAATGCTGAAACCATCCGTGAAGAAGGCAAAAATCAGTTTGACAAAATTATTGCCAAAATTAATCCAAAGCCTAACCAACAACATTTATGTGATAAATTAGGTTTCAAGCAGTTAGATGAATTATACAGCGCATTGGGGCAGGGTGAAATCACACCACGCACCATACAAAAAGCGTGTGGGATATTAAATGAAGCAGCAACTGTAGCTGTGAGCGAAACCAGTATTGTCAAAAAATCCAAAATTCAAGCTGGAAACCAAAATGGCGTATTGATAGATGGGCAAAGTGGATTATTAACAGTATTAGCAAAATGTTGTAAACCCGCCCCACCCGATTTTATTGTAGGTTTTGTAACACGTGATAGAGGCATTTCTATACACCGTCAAGGTTGTGCCGATTTTGAGCACTTGGCGCAAATGTCGCCCGAAAAAGTCATGCAAGCGAGTTGGTCAGAGAATGAAAGTCATCGCGTTTTTGCGATAGATATTGAGGTTCGCGCTGAAGACAGAAAAGGTTTATTACGTGATGTTTCTGATACTTTGGCAAGACACAAGGTTAATGTCACTGCTGTACAAACCCAAACACGTGATTTAGAGGCGATAATGCGTTTTACTTTAGAAATCAAACAAGTGAGCGAATTACCTCGTATGCTGTCGCAATTAGCTGAAGTCAACGGCATCATCAATGTGAGACGACTATGAATGATGATACCGATTTGATTGAACGGCTGATTGATCATTTATGGTTGCAAGAACGCCTATCGCATAATACATTGGAAGCATATCGGCGTGATTTAAGTAAGCTGGCACAGCGTTTGGCGGGAGTAGGGAAAACTTTTTTAACCGCTAATAATGTGGACATTGCAGCCGCAGTGTATGTGCCAGAAGAAAAGGTTCGTTCCCAAAGCCGTGCTCTATCAGCCTGCAAGCGTTTGTATTTATGGTTACAAGATATCGGGTTGCGTGAAAGCAATCCTTGTCAAGAATTGCATGCAGCGCACCAATCGCAACTATTGCCTCCCATTATCACCGAAAAGCACATTGAAGCTTTATTAAATGCTCCCGATGTAACCACGCCCTATGGTTTGCGTGATAAAGCCTTGTTAGAATTGATTTATGCTACAGGTTTACGTGTAAGTGAAGCAGTAAATTTGCGTTTGGAAGAAGTGAATATTAACAGTGGCATGATTCGTACCATAGGTAAAGGAGATAAACAACGTATTGTTCCTATGGGCGAAGAAGCGGTGTTTTGGTTGGAAAAATATTTGTGTGAAGCACGTCCCAAACTATTGAAGAATCATCGTTGTGAAGAAGTGTTCGTTTCACAAAAACGCACAGGCATGAGTCGACAATTAGCGTGGATGGCGGTGAAATATTATGCGCAACGCGTGGGTATGGGAAATGCCGTTTCTCCGCATAGTTTGCGTCATGCATTTGCAACGCATTTAGTTAATCATGGCGCAGATTTGCGAGTTGTGCAACTATTATTAGGACATGCTAGTATTTCTACCACACAAATTTATACCCATGTTGCCAACGAAAGGCTAAAACAAGTGGTACAACAACATCACCCACGCGGCTAAACACGCTATAATAACGCCTATTTTGAACACTAAATTTAAGAGAACAACACAATGGATTTTGCCAAAGCCCGTTTTAATATGGTGGAACAACAAATCCGCCCTTGGAATGTATTAGATTTTGATTTGCTAGATGTGCTAGATGCAATCCCACGTGAAATTTTTGTAACGCCAGAACAACAAGGTTATGCATATGCCGATATGGCATTACCTTTGCAAAACGGTGGTTTTATGCTGGAACCTAAAGTTGTGGCACGTATGGTTCAAGGTCTATCTTTGAAAAAAAGCGATCGTGTTTTAGAAATTGGCACAGGTTCGGGCTATGCTACAGCGGTATTAGCCAAATTAGCAGGAGAAGTCATCACCTGTGATATAGATAATGACCAATTATTGACTGCTAAATCCGCGTTAAGTAGCCTGCATATTGAGAATGTACAATATGAAAATCAAGATGGTTTGTCCCATGCAGCACCATTAGGTGAATTTAATGCAATTTATGTAGGCGGTAGTGTAGAGTCTATTCCAGAAGCACTAAAAAAACAGTTAACCGAAGGCGGGCGTATGGTGGTAGTAGCGGGCAGTGAACCAGTGCAACGGTGCATATTAATAACACGTCAACAGGATGAATTTACTCAAATCACATTGTTTGATACTCTGATTGCTCCTTTAGAAGGAGCGCGCCCTAAATGGTATAAAGCCACAGGTAAGTTTACGTTTTAAATCTATCCCTCTTTGTCTATTAAAACCATAATCAAGCGCGTAAAATATACGCCATTTTAATTTTATTATTGAGATAACCATGAGCCAAACAACGTCCCATGAAATGCAGGATGACAATCAATTAGATGAAAACCAAATCATTGCTTTACGCCGTGAAAAACTAAATGCCATTCGTCAACAAGGTGTTGCTTTTCCCAATGATTTTCGCCGTGATTCTTTTGCACAAGATTTGCATGCACAATACGACGCATTAAATAAAGAAGCTTTGGATCCGCAAAATATCCCCGTTAAAGTAGCAGGGCGTATGATGTTAAAACGTGGTATGGGTAAAGCTTCTTTTGCTACTGTTGCTGATATGACAGGACAAATCCAGTTGTATATTAATAATCAAGGTGTGGGTGAAGAAGCACATGAATCATTCAAACATTGGGATTTAGGGGATATTATCGGTGCAGAAGGAACATTGTTTAAAACCAATCATGGTGAATTAACTGTGCGCGTGTCGCAGTTACACTTATTGAGTAAATCTTTACGCCCCTTGCCCGATAAACATAAAGGCTTATCCGATCAAGAAACCAAATACCGCCAACGCTATGTGGATTTAATTGCTAATGAAGAGAGTCGTGATACGTTTATCAAACGCAGCCAAATTGTACAAGCCATACGCAACTATATGGTCAATGAACGTTATTTAGAAGTGGAAACACCCATGATGCACCCTATTCCTGGTGGTGCCACCGCCAAGCCATTTGTGACTCATCACAATGCTTTGGATATACCACTTTATTTGCGTATTGCGCCTGAATTGTATCTCAAGCGTTTGGTAGTAGGGGGATTGGAACGTGTATTTGAAATTAACCGTAACTTTCGCAATGAAGGCATGTCAGTACGTCATAACCCAGAATTTACCATGATGGAGTTTTACGAAGCCTTTTGTGATTATGAACGTATGATGCAAATGACAGAAGGCGTGATTCGTGCCGCCTCCCACGCTGTGAATGGTACAGGTAAAATTGAGTATAACGGTAAAGAAGTGGATTTAGACAGCCCATTTGAACGCCTAACTATTATTGAAGCCATTAAAAAATTTAATCCCCATTACACCGATGCACAACTTAATGATGAAGCATGGCTCAAACAGGAAATTGTGAAACATGGTGAAAGTTTGCCCCACGCCAGTGGTTTAGGTAGTTTACAACTAGTATTATTTGAAGGTTGTGCCGAAAGTAAATTGTGGAATCCTACTTTCATTATTGATTATCCTGTGGAAGTATCGCCCTTGGCACGTGAATCTGACAGCCAAAAAGGTATTACTGAGCGTTTCGAATTGTTTGTCGTGGGACGTGAATTGGCCAATGGTTATTCTGAGTTAAACGATCCTGAAGATCAAGCTAATCGTTTTAAAGCACAAGTAGCGCAAAAAGATGCAGGGGATGATGAAGCCATGCACTTTGATGCAGATTATATTCGAGCGATGGAATATGGTTTGCCGCCCACAGGGGGCTGTGGTATTGGTATAGATCGTTTAGTCATGTTGCTAACAGATGCGCAAACCATACGCGATGTTGTGCTATTTCCACAAATGCGCCCAGAATAAATAGTGTGCTGGTGTATTGATTATATTAATATTTTATGTGGACATATTCGGGGCTTTGCCGTGCATCCTCACATCACGTCAATATGGCTCATTGATGTTAAACAAATAGGAACTTAACCATGTTGTACCCAGAACAAGTCAAAGAATTAATCGCAGGCGTTACTCCTTGCGAACATATAGAAGTAGAAGGTGATGGTCATCATTTTTTTGCCAAAATTGTATCCTCTTCATTTGAAGGTAAGGCACGCTTGGCACGCCATCGTTTGATTAAAGATGGTTTAGCGGCGCAGTTGGCAAGCAATGAATTACACGCTTTATCCATTAGTGTTGCTGCTACACCTGCTGAATGGGCAGCCAAACAAGCATAATGAATAAAAAAATATTTCAGAGAATACCTACATGAACCATTCTGTGCGTCGTGCAGTCTATGCAGGCAGTTTTGATCCGCCCACCAATGGACATTTATGGATGATAGCCCAAGCAGCTTGTTTATTTGACGAATTGATTGTTGCTATTGGGGTTAATCCAGAAAAAAAAAGCAGTTATACCGTTGCAGAGCGTCGCGCGTTTTTACAACATATTGTTGCACCTTATACTAATGTACATATCGCTTCATTTGAGTACGAATTTTTAGTTAATTATGCTCATGATGTGGGCGCAGGCTTTATTGTACGTGGTATTCGTTCGGGTAGTGATTATGAATATGAACGCGCCATACGCTATATTAATGCTGATTTACAACCTGCCATTCAAACGGTATTTTTAATGCCACCAAGAGAAATTGCTGAAATTTCTTCTACCATGGTGAAAGGTTTAGTTGGCCCTAAAGGCTGGCGTGAGATTGTACAGCGGTATGTGCCAGAACCCGTCTATAAAAAGATGTTGGCAGATAACATACATCATGACAGTTCGTGTAAAATTTGCTAGTATCCCATTTTTTAAGGAGAGTATTATGACTCGCATGGTACATTGTGTAAAACTTGGCAAAGAAGCAGAAGGTATGAAATTTGCCCCATTACCCAATGCCCTAGGCAAACGTATTTTTGAGAACATATCTCAAGAAGCGTGGAACATGTGGACACGCCACCAAACTATGCTAATTAACGAAAACCGCTTAAGTTTAGCTGATCCACGTGCGCGTGAGTATTTAGCGCAGCAAATGGAAAATTACTTTTTTGGTGACGGTGCAGATGTTGTGCAAGGTTATGTTCCTCAAGAATCTAAATGATCTGAAAATTTTTGCAAAAATTCAAGCAAAAATAAGCAAAAACATTTAAAATCACCAGCAGTTTGATTTTAGATTAAATACTCTAAATTTTATTAAACCGCCATTAGGCAATATTTATAAGGACAATTCAATGTCAGTTGAACAACAAGTAAAAGACATCGTTGCAGAACAATTAGGTGTGAGTGTTGACGAAGTAAAAAATGAGTCTTCTTTTCAAGATGATTTAGGTGCAGATTCTTTGGATACTGTGGAATTGGTGATGGCTTTGGAAGAAGCCTTTGGTTTTGAAATTCCTGATGAAGATGCAGAAAAAATTACTACAGTGCAAGCTGCAATTGATTATGTGAATGCTCACCAAAAAGCATAATATTTTCAGTTGACGCAAAACGGCCCCTATTAGGGGCTGTTTGACCATCTAATTATGTGTTTTGAAAGAATACTATGAAGCAAAGACGAGTCGTCATTACAGGTTTAGGACAAATTTCGCCTGTGGGCAATGATGTAGAGAGCGCATGGCAAAATTTATTGGCAGGTAAAAGTGGTATAAGCACAATCAGTAAATTTGATGCTAGTGATGTTACCTGTCAAATTGCAGGTGAAGTTAAAGATTTTGATATTACGCAATATCTTTCTCCCAAAGAAGCGCGACGCATGGATAGTTTCATTCATTTTGGTATTGCAGGCGCGTTACAAGCAATCGCTGATGCAAAATTGGATGAATTTGATATGCTTAATAAAGACCGCGTAGGCGTGAATATTGGTTCAGGTATAGGTGGTTTACCTTTAATTGAAGAAACGGCCACAGCTATGTTGGCAGGTGGTGCACGCAAGATTAGTCCATTTTTTATTCCGGGTAGCTTAATTAATCTAATTGCAGGGCATATTACTATTTTAAAAGGTTATCGTGGGCATAATTATGGGATTGTTTCTGCTTGTGCATCGGGTACACATGCGATTGGTGAATCTGCTCGTTTGATTCAATATGGTGATGTCGATGTCATGATTGCAGGAGGTGCAGAAAGTGCAGTATGTAAATTAGGTGTGGGTGGGTTTTCTGCCATGAAGGCACTATCTACACGTAATGATGCTCCTGAATTGGCCTCTCGCCCGTGGGATAAAGACCGTGATGGTTTTGTGATGGGTGAAGGTGCGGGTGTGTTGGTATTGGAAGAGTTGGAACATGCTAAGCAACGTGGCGCACGTATTTATGCGGAATTGATAGGCTATGGAGCCAGCTCTGATGCGTATCATATTACTGCACCGAACCAAGATGGGCCTGCATTAGCGTTATCTCGTGCCATTGCCAACAGTGGTTTGCCAGCGAATAGTATAGATTATGTTAATGCTCACGGCACATCTACGCCATTGGGAGATGCTAATGAAACTCGCGCCATGAAATCGGTATTTGGTGAACATGCGTATAAATTAGCCATCAGCTCTACCAAATCCATGACAGGGCATTTGCTTGGTGCTGCAGGTGGGGTGGAAGCCATATATAGTATTTTGGCAATACGTGATCAAATTGCACCCCCAACCATTAATCTAGTTAACCAAGATATCGAATCTGGTTGTGATTTAGATTATTGTGCTAATACGGCACGCAAAATGTCTATTGAAGTGGTGGCCTCTAATTCATTTGGTTTTGGTGGTACAAATGGTTCGTTACTATTTAAACGCTTTGATTCTTGAATAAAACATAAACGCGTATTAATTCAGTACGCGCTTATTAAGTTTATTGATGTTGAGAGATAAAGACACACAAATTATTTGAGACTTTATCGACATGGCTTAAAAATGGCGTATGTGCGGCTTTGTCTATACATTGAAAAGTAGCATGAGGTAGATGTTGCGCCAAATATTCACCCATACGTGGTGGCGTGATGGCATCCTTATTGCCATATATCAAAAGTGTTGGGCAGTGAATGTCTGCTAAATGCGGACGCATGTCCGCCTGTGCTATGACACTGAGTGCTTGACGCATGCCTTGTGGTGTACCATGTTTAATTGCATCTGGCAATACGGCGGACAAAATCTCATTGGCAAGCGTGCTGTGTAACAGTTGCATTTGCAAAAATTGTGCCATATATTTAGGATAATCTTGTTCAAATAAATGCAACATTTTGTCCAGCATACGGTTATTTAATCCCTCTGGATAGTCCTCTGTCGCATAGAGTTTGGCGAAAGTAGCACATAGAATCAGACCGCGTACTTTGTTAGGGTAACGCCAAGCGATATCTTGTGCAACCAACCCACCCAAAGACCAGCCAAAAACAAAAGCATTATCAGGAAGCATAGGCGCAATTTCATCACTAAGTGTTGTTAAATTAAAGGTTTCTTGTGCCAAGCGATCGCCGTGTCCAGGTAAATTGGGTGTAATAATTTGCCAATCATTGGGCAAATGATGGCGTAATCTATCGAAAATATGGGCATTGCTTGCCCAACCATGAATCAAACACAAAGTGATCATCATGTTCTCCTTATTTACAAAACAATGTTTATTATGCCATGTATCAAGCAAAATGCCACTTTGCTTATCCTGCCAAGAAGATTTGCGTAGCTTGTATTTAGATAAAAACAGTATTTGCCCACATTGCGCCCAATTTAGCAAAGCAGGGGAAATCTGTGCCAAATGTCGCCTATATCCACCATTATTGACACGAATCTGGGCTTGTGCGCATTATACCGCTCCGCTCAAGCAAATTTTACACGCATGGAAATATGGACAAAAAGTTGAATTGGGTATGATATTGTGCGAAGTCTTATGTCAAAACCCGCCACCATGGTTGGGAGAAATAGATAGTGTGCTGGCTATGCCCATGAGTAAAATGCGTCGTTTACAGCGTGGTTTTAACCAATGTGATGAATTAGCACACGCTTTGACAACATGTTACGATTTAACTATATTGCCGCATGATAGTGTATTACGGCAACATAAACCACCACAAAGCACGCTTGATGCAATGCAAAGAGAGCAAAATATCCGCGATGTTTTTCATATTCATCATAATGTTAAAAATCGTCAAATTATGATAATTGATGATGTGATGACGACAGGCGCAACATTAAATGAATTAGCACGAACCTTGCTTAAATCAGGAGCGAGCGCAGTTTATGCTTGTGTTGTATTACGTAATTTGTGAAAATGAGGTTGACGAATCGTTGCAAGGTCAGGCAAACTTTAGCTCTTGCAACGGCATTTTTTATCAAGATTTTTGTTTATCAATGTGATAGGAAAAATATGTTTGCTGTTGTACTCTATCAACCCGAAATTCCACCCAACACAGGTAATATTATTCGCTTGTGTGCCAATACGGGTTGCGCGTTGCATTTAGTTAAACCTTTGGGTTTTCCGTTAGACAGTAGCAAAATGAAACGTGCAGGGTTGGATTATCACGAATTTGCTGCTATACAAGTACATGAGAATTTCGCGGATTGTATGAAGGCTTTAGCGGGAAGGCGTGTTTTTGCTCTAACAACCAAAGGCAAAGTACGTCCAGACCAAGTGGTTTTTGCCCCTGATGATGTTTTTTTGTTTGGTGCGGAAACGCGAGGTTTACCTGCTGAAATATTGCATAATTTGCCCGATAACCAAAAAATTCGTTTCCCCATGATGCCCAATAATCGTAGCATGAATTTATCTAATACTGTGGCGATTACCGTGTTTGAAGCGTGGCGACAATTAGGTTATGTGGGCGGGGTATAAACTTTTTTAACTCGAGAATAGGACATTGTTTTGACTAAAATACAACAAGCATTTTTTTCTGGTGTATTCGCACTTTTGTTCAGTGGTTCTGTATCTGCTGATTCTATTGTTAATACCAATGATATAGTTCATTCTTCCGCCAATTTAAGTTATAAAGTTGCAGGAAAACGCTATTATCCGCAAAAAAGTGTACAAGGTTTTAGCCAAACAGGACGTGCCTCATGGTATGGCGCACAATTTCATGGTAAACGCACTTCTAGTGGTGAAAAGTTTGATATGAATGCCTTGACCGCGGCACATCGCACTTTACCTATACCCAGCTATGTACGTGTTACCAATTTGTCGAATGGACGTAGTGTGATTGTTCGTGTCAATGATCGTGGTCCCTTTCACGGCAGTCGTATCATGGATTTATCCAAAGGTGCAGCGCAAAAATTGGGTTTTGTTGCGCAAGGTTCAGCAAATGTGAAAATTGAGGTTATCAGTAAAAGTGAAGTATTGGCCATGCAAAATAATAAAACAGAGCCTGCTACCACAACCACACAGCTTACTGAAAATATTTTTGTTAATCTAAGAACATTTGATAACGAAGATGAAGCACGTCGTTTTATGCAAACCGCTGAACAACGTTTGATTGAGTATAAAATGGAGCAAAAAGCAGTGTTGATTAAACAAGATGATGCTTTTGTAGTGAGAGTAGGTCCATTTAGAGAGCAACAGCATGCTAATGAAATACATAGTCGTTTACAACAACCAGTAATTTAAAATAACGCATTATTTTTATTTGGCGTGAATGTTATCTGTGATTGAAAACACGAGCGGTAAGATAATGAATGCCATAAAAGTATTGAGTAATACTATTGTGTTGTTATTTTTCTCTCTAACATAATGAATCCCTTTGGAAAAACTAAAGGGATTGATATTAATTCTTGAATAATGATTTTTTGAACTCAAGCAGAGATTATTTTTCTGCTAAATTCAACATTTCAGTCGCGTGCTGACGTGTAGTGTCGGTAATCACTTCACCACCAAGCATACGTGCAATTTCTTCTATTCGTTTGGCATGATTGAGGATGTGGATATGGCTGACTATTTGTTCGCCTTCTTGATGTTTTTCTACTTGCCAGTGTTGTTCACCACAAGCAGCCACTTGAGGTAAATGCGTAATGGCTAAAACCTGATGATATTTGCCTAAATCACGCAAAGCACGTCCTACTGTTTGTGCGACGCTGCCTCCAATACCTGTATCTACTTCATCAAAAATTAGGGTTGGTAATGAGGTATATTGGCTGGTTACTACTTGAATGGACAAGCTAATTCGTGCTAATTCACCGCCTGAAGCAACTTTATTGAGTGGGCGTAAAGGATTGCCTTTGTTAGCAGAGA
>CAKARD010000009.1 GCA_916720425.1 uncultured Kingella sp.
TAGGTAATGGTAAATAAAAGAGCCATTAATATGCCAATACTCATATAGCTCAAATACGTCCAATACTGTGCCATATTATTTCCTTAGCTTGCTAAAATGGTTATTATGCCATAATAAGGATAAGGGAGTGGGGGGTAGAATTGAATCATCTTTTAGTGGGTGAGGGGTTGATTATTAAAATCTTTTAATCAGCAAACATCATATAAAACCACAGCTTGATACTGTCCCATGCACGCGCAAACCAACCTGATTGTGCCACATCTTCTAAAGCCACGACCGATTTTTGGACAATAAGCTTTTCGCCATCCATTAATTTGAGTGTACCTAACACTTGTCCTTTGCTAATTGGAGCTAGCACAGGTTGTTGTGTTTCTAAAATAGGGTTTAGATGGTTTTCTTGACCATGTTTGATGGTGGCAAACACATCTTGGTTAAAACCTATGCTTACTTGCTCTTGTGTGCCTTTATAGACCTTGATTTTTGCTAATTCTTGTCCTGCAGTATAGATTTTGGGTGTGCTATAACCATGTAAAGCATAGTTTAATAATTTGCTGCTTTCTGTGGCACGTGCTTCAGGGCTGGCTGTGCCAACTACAATACTCAACACGCGACGACCATTGCGTTTACTGGTGGCAATTAAATTGTAACCTGCATTACTACTGTAACCTGCCATTAAACCATCTACATCCGAATCACGATAAAGCAATAAATTTCGATTGTTTTGTGTGATACCATTGTATGAGAATGATTTTAAAGAAAAAACGGGATAGTATTGAGAATAATCACGAATGATGGCTTCGGATAAAATCATTAAATCAGCCACTGTGCTGAGGTGATTTGGGCTGGATAAACCTGTAACATTATCAAAATGTGTGTGTGTCATGCCTAGTTTTTGTGCTGTTTCGTTCATTTGCGCTACAAACGCCTCTTCACTACCTGCAATGGCTTCAGCAAGGGTAATTGCGGCATCATTGCCCGATTGTACAATCATGCCTTTTATCAAATCACTGATGCTAACAGGTTTATTAATTTCCAAAAACATACGTGAACCTTCAGTTTTCCAAGCTTTTTGTGAAGTGGTAACAGTTTGTTCGGGCGTGATTTTTCCCTTTTCCAAGGCTTGAAATACTAAATATGCCGCCATTAATTTACTCAAAGAAGCAGGTTCTATTTTTTTTGTTAAGCCTTTTTCAGCAATGATTTGCTCACTTTGTAAGTCTTTGATGACATAGGCAGTTGCCGCAATTTCAGGTAATGTTATGGGGGCGATAATTTCGCTATTTGATGTATTGGTATTTGCAACGGCTGGGTTATTTTTTTGATTATTTAAATTTGGCTTTTCTCCCCAAACATTTCCTGTTAAAAATACCGATAATACAAAGATAGAAACAATCTTTTTCATGAAATCTTCCTTAGTCATTGAATCAAAATGCTACTCTAAGCACAGATAGTATAATCAAGATTCTGGTTGCGGTCTTGTTCGGTTTATAGTTAACCGTTTTTCTTTTTTAATATTGCTGCATAAAATTTAATCAATATTGTAAAATATTGTTTTTACTTTATTTTATTTAATGTTATTTTGGTTACGCACACATTTTGTGGATAAGTGTGCTGAGTGGTTTGGGTAAACCATAGTGAGATAATTGCGTGGGTAATACCCATACACCATCTGGATTGGCCTGATCATGATAATGATATGGTACAGTAAAATGATAGGGGTAAATAGTGAGAAGGCGATGCGTAAGTTTATGCGTAATGCTTGATAATGTTTGACTATTATACTTTTCCAGCATGGGTTGAATGTCATTCTCTTGGGTATAGGTGGGGACGCAAAATAGATTCGCCCAAATACCATTATTGGGACGTTTATTTAGGTAAATGGCACCATCTGTGCGTTGAATGATTAACCAATAAAGTGTTTGTTTTTGTAAAATGGCTTTAGTTTTTTTGCGAGGCAGTTCGTGAGTGCGGTTTTGGGCATATGCTTGGCATCGTGATTGCATAGGACAAAGATGGCATTGGGGTTGACTGCGAACACAAATGGTGGCCCCAAAATCCATTAGACCTTGGGTATAAGCGGGCATATCGTGATAATGTTTGGGTAAAAGCGATTGAGCCAATACCCATAATTGGGACTCAAAAGCTTTGCTATTCAAATCACCATCTTGAGCAAACATGCGACACAATACGCGCTTTACATTGCCATCTAAAATGCTTTCACGCTGGTTAAAAGCAAAGGCGACAATGGCAGCAGCGGTGCTGCGTCCTACCCCTTTTAGTTGTTCTAACTGAAGTCGAGTTTGAGGAAATTTTCCGCCAAAATCATCTACAATTTGCTTAGCAGCGGTATGCAAATGGCGTGCGCGACTGTAATACCCTAAGCCCGCCCATAAACGCAGTACTTCATTTTGATCTGCATGAGCTAAATCTTGTACAGTGGGGAAGGCCGTGATAAAACGTGGATAATAATCTAACACAGTGGCAACCTGAGTTTGTTGTAGCATGATTTCAGATACCCAAATGCAGTACGGATCGCGTACTTGCCAGGGCAAATGATGGCGACCATGCTGTTTTTGCCATGCAATTAAACAATCAGAAAATGTATCTTGTAACATATTATTTATCAATCTTATATTTGCGTGCTATTTTCTTAGCGCGTTGATACCACGCTTGTGCAATTTTTTTATTTGGGACTTGTGTTGTGGCGTAATTGAGTTGAATATACTCATTCAATATTTGTTCCAAATCGGCAGATAGGCGTTCTTGTTGGTTTAGCTCTTGTTTTAATTCTATAGCACCTAAGGCGGCAAGATGAGGAAAATTGTTACCTAATACATGACTTTTGAGTAATAAAAAACCGTCTTTCATAGGGGAAATATCATGGCGACGCACCCGTTTCCACCACAGGAGAATCGGTAAGAACGCGATGATCGAACCACCCATCAATACCATAAAAATGGTTACCCCATTGACACCATCAAAACCCAGTTTACCAAATAAATTACGCTGTTGTTCGTCATCAAAATTCACTACCCAACGTTGCCAGTAAACTTGACTTTGGCTAGCAAATTTACTCCATGTACTCGAATTATTGACCAATTCTTTAATTTCACTTTCGGGCAGGGCATTATCTAAACCCACTGCAATACGTATATTGGATACGGCAGCAGTTGGATCAATGCGTTTCCATACGCGTTTGTTTTCTAGCCAGACTTCTGTCCATGCGTGTGCGTCTTTGCTACGAATTTGCCAAAATCCACCTTGTTCGTTCCATTCTCCGCCTTGATAGCCTGTAACCACGCGTGCGGGTATGCCCATAAAGCGCATCATAACCACAAAAGCATCAGCGTAATGCTCACAAAACCCTTGTTTACTGCTAAATAAAAATTCGTCTACACTATTTTCACTACTAAGTACGGGTGGCTTTAAGGTATAGGAAAAATCTTGTTTAGCAAAATATTGATAGACTGCATTAATGTATGCTTCAGTATTGCCTCCGCTTTGTTGAAATAGTTGTTTTGCTAATGAATAGGTACGTAAATTAGCTTGATTATTCAATTGGGTGTATAAATGGATTTCACTGGGATTGAGTCTATGGGGTAATTCATCGGATAGACTTGATGAAAGTGAAATACCACGCACGCCTTGTCGACTAAAGACACGCAAGACATCACCCAATTCATGGAAGACACCACGTTGTTGTTTTCCATTGGGATAATCAAGTGCGGGAATTTGTCCTTTTCGATCTTCTAATACGATTTGATAATCTATTTTTTGTGCTTGGCGTGAAGGTGAGGCACTATCCATAAACCCCTTTATGGCTTGCCATGTGCCTGTATTATCACGCTCTGCCATAATCATGACACGCCAATATAAATCTTGTTGTTGTGGCACAAACCCATTGGTAAACGTAGCGGAAAAGGCCAATTCGTTACTTTGTACTAAGTCGCCAATACTACCAGGATGCATGGTGTCAGATAGACCGGTGCGAGATTGTGTTTGGCTGGGTTGTTGTAGTCCCCAAAATGGTGCTTCTTTGCGTGGCATACCAATAAATAATACGATCATCGGTAATAGAGTGAGCAAAAATCCAAATAAGCTTTGTCGCCATGCCCATTGCCATCTAACTTGGTTGAGTGTTGCCAAAGACAAGCTAATGAGCAATAAACAGAATAAAACCCATATCCCTATAAATAAACTCTGGTCAACCAACACGGCTACAGTTAATAAAAAAATCTGTACCAAAGAAGAAACTTGCCAGTCTCGGCGAGAGTTTCCTTCAAATGATTTGAGTGCGGCAAGCAATAATAAAATGGCCATACCACCTTGCAAACCAACTAATGTTCCCAGTTGCAGATAAACCAATAGTGCCGCAATGCCTACCATAACCCATACGTACCATTTTTTTGTTGGTATTTTAGAGAATAGTACACGTACTAAAACCAATAAAATAAATACTGCTGCCACGCCTAGAGGTAATGACATCAAAATGGGTAAAGAAACAAGAAGCAAAATTGCTTGGCTAAAAGAAATAGCATGCGTGTCGGGTTTATGGTTTAAATAGGGTGTAGAGGCAATAAACATTATCTGTCTTTATTATGATAATGGGATTGAAATTGGGTGGCTAATTCACGCGAACGCTGGTTCGCTGCGGCCACACCTTGGGATAAATGTTCAGCAATATGTTGTTGTTTAAATACTTCCAAGGCAGCAAATGTGGTTCCACCTTTCGAGGTAACATTGGCTTGTAGTTGGGATAGTGTGTCAGAGGATTGTAATGCCAATGCGACAGCACCACTAAATGTGTGTAGACTTAATTGTTGTGCGATAGATTCATTAAAGCCCAATTCTTGTGCTGCTTTTTGCAACGCATTCATGAGATAAAACACATAGGCTGAACCGCTACCCGAAATAGCTGTAATAGCGTGCATTTTTTCTTCACTATCTAACCACAGTGTCATGCCACAAGCACTCATAATGGTTTGAACGGTGTTTTTATCTTCTATGCTGATGGGTTCAGGTGCAAATAAACCACTGATGCCTTGCCCCACTTGAGCAGGTGTATTGGGCATCACACGAATAATACGTGTTGCGCCGTGTAAATAATCTGATAAAGTCGCGATGCTCAAACCAGCCGCTAGTGAAACAATGAGTGCGCCATTATCCACGATATTGGCACATGCTTGTTGCATATCTTGAGGTTTAACAGCCAAAATTAGTACATCATTTTTGTGTAGTTCGGGCAATGATTCACATACGGTGGCGTTTAATTGTGTGGATAATGCTGCACGTTTTTTTTGTCCGCGTTGAATAATACATATTTCGTGAAATTGTTTTGCTGTGCGTAAGCCCGTTACAATGGCACGGGTCATATTGCCACCGCCTAAAAAATAAATCATCTAACTTTCCCCAATTGACTTATCCAAAATAACTATTGTGCCAAAGAGACAATCTTACCTGAAATAAAATCATTCATGCATAAAAATGTCAAGCGTATCGGAGGACAGGTGAGGGAGATTTTACTATGGCACAGCGTAAAAAATGTATATAGCATGTGGATAAATACTTTATATATATTGTTTTTAAATAAAAAAATAAATATGCCTAAAAAATAGGCATATTTCGAATCAAACATTAAATAGGAAGTGAATAACATCGCCATCTTGTACAATATAATCTTTGCCCTCAGCACGCATTTTGCCCGCCTCTTTGGCTTTGGCTTCACCACCCAAAGTGATAAAGTCATTATAAGCAATGACTTGAGCGCGAATAAAACCACGTTCAAAATCAGTATGAATCACACCAGCAGCTTGGGGAGCAGTATCACCTTTGTGTATTGTCCATGCGCGTACTTCTTTAACCCCAGCGGTAAAATAAGTTTGCAAGCCCAATAGATCATAGCCAGCACGAATTAGGCGATTTAATCCTGGTTCTTCTAAGCCCATTTCAGCCAGAAATTCGGCTTTTTCATCATCGGCTAATTCAGCAATTTCGCTTTCCATAGCAGCACACACAGCAACTACTGGCGCATTTTCTTTGGCAGCCAATTCTTTGAGGCGCTCGTAGTGGGGATTATTTTCAAAACCATCTTCGGCAACGTTGGCCACATACATGGCAGGTTTAGCGGTTAATAAAAATAGGGGACGTAACAAAGCGGTATCGTCCGCATCTAAACCCAATGAACGCACTGGCTTACCTTCATTTAAATGTGGTAAAAGTTTTTCTAAAATTGCCACCAATTTTTGTGCGTCTTTATCGCCTGATTTAGCACGTTTCCCTTCACGTAAAATAGCTTTTTCCACACTGGCTAAATCGGCTAATGCTAACTCTGTACCTATGGTTTCGATATCTGCGATGGGATCAACGCGTCCTGCTACGTGGATAATATTATCATCGTTAAAACAACGCACTACATTAACAATGGCATCGGTTTCACGAATATTGGCTAAAAACTGATTACCCAAACCTTCTCCTTTGCTTGCTCCTGCTACCAAACCTGCAATATCTACAAATTCTACAATGGCAGGTTGCATTTTTTGTGGATTTACAATTTTGGCCAATTCTGCCATGCGTGGATCAGGAACTTCCACAATACCCACGTTGGGTTCTATCGTACAAAAAGGATAGTTTGCTGCTTCAATACCTGATTGCGTGAGTGCGTTAAACAGCGTAGATTTGCCTACATTGGGCAAACCCACAATACCACATTTTAAACTCATAAAATTGCTCTCGTTGTGAATTGGTTTATATGGGGGCATATTGATATTCTGTTTATGGCCAAAATATCAACTTACCCTAAGATACAGTAATAGTATGATAAAGGTTAATTCTAGCATATTCATTTTATAGCGTATTAAAATATACGATAAATCGGATTTTTATCGAAAGGACGCTAATATTTTTAATATTTCTACACCAAATTGTTTAATTTTGGCTTCACCCATACCATAAACTTCACGCAATTGGATTAAATCACGGGGCATCTTTTCAACCAATTCACGTAGGGTTTTATCACCTGATATCACATAAGCGGGGACATCTTCAGAGCGTGCGCGTTCTAGGCGCCATTTTCGTAGAGCTTGCCAGATGTGATCTTGTTGTTCTGTGCGCAACCAAGTTTCACCTTTGTCCACCCGAGTGGCAGCTTTTTCGCGCTTGAAGGGGCGCAACATAACTTTTTGTTCACCGCGTAAAATTGGTCTAGCAGAGTCAGTTAATAATAGGGCTTGATGATTTTGAATATCGCAATTGAGCAACCCAAAACCAAGACATTGTCGTATTACGTTGCGCCAATCTTGTACACTAATATCTGCTCCAATGCCAAAAGTGGATAAAGTGTGATGTTGATTTTGATGTATCCAGTTGTTATCTTTACCACGCAAAACATCTATCACATAGGCTGCACCGTAGCGTTGTCCCACGCGATACACGCAACTTAATAACTTTTGTACTAAAACCGTGCCATCAAAGCGTACAGGCGGATGTTGACAGTTATCACAATGCCCACAAGGCTTACTTTCTTGTCCAAAATGGCGCAATAATAATTGTCGGCGACAAGAGACGGTTTCACACACATCAAACATGGCATTGAGTTTTTGTAATTCAATTTGTTTTTGTAAATCTGAACTATGACTCTCTATAATACGCTCTTTTAGCAACATAAAATTATTCATGCCATAACACAACCAACTGACAGCAGGTAAACCATCGCGTCCCGCTCTGCCGCTTTCTTGATAAAAATGTTCTATGCTTTGTGGCATATCCAAATGCGCCACAAAACGCACATCGGGTTTATCAATACCCATGCCAAATGCCACGGTTGCCACTACGATAATATTATCTTCACGTGTGAATCGTTGTTGGTTCTGAGCGCGTTCTTCAATGCTCATGCCAGCGTGATAAGGCAATGCACGCAAACCATTTTGACATAAAAACTCCGCCACATCTTCCACACCACGCCGGCTCAAACAATAGACAATGCCACTTTGTCCATGCATTTGCTGTTTGATAAAGTTTAACAATTGCCGCTTACCATTTTTGCGTTCCATTACTTGATAATAAATGTTAGGGCGATCAAAACTGGATACAAACTCTTTGGCATTTTGCAAACGCAAATAATGCTTCATATCTGCACGGGTTTGTTGATCAGCGGTGGCGGTCAGCGCAATGCGTGGAATGTGTGGATAACGGTCAGCCAGCAAGCCCAACTGTTGATATTCTGGGCGAAAATCATGCCCCCATTGGCTCACGCAGTGCGCCTCATCAATGGCAAATAGGCTAATGATTGTGTGATCTAAAAAATGCAAAAATCGTTCCGAAACCAATCGTTCGGGTGCAACATAAAGTAGTTTTAGCGTTCCTTCAGCAATGTCATGGCTAATCTGTTGCACACGCTCTGCAGGCGTGCCACTGTGTAAAGCTGCGGCCTCCACACCTACAGCGCGTAAATTAGCGACTTGGTCGTCCATCAAAGCAATCAACGGTGATACCACAATCGCCACACCATCACGCAACAAAGCAGGGATTTGATAACACAAGGATTTTCCGCCACCAGTGGGCATTAACACCAGCGCATTATCGCCACCAGCCACCGTTGCCACAATTTCAGCCTGTTTGCCACGAAAAGCGGGATAGCCAAAAATATCTTGTAAAATGGTTTGAGCGCGATTCATGAAGAATGATAGAAAGTAAAAAATGGCATGATTTTAACATGTAGTATAAAAGTGAAGATATAGATAAAAGTCATAGAAACACTGGGATGATTTTGACCCGTTAGAAAACTTGCGCTCTATAGTGAGGTACTGACTCTAAGATATTATTAATATTACAATTTCATTCTATTATGTAATCGTTGATACAAAGGTGCAATTTGTTTTCTAATGGTTTCTGATTGAAATGCTCGTTTTGCTCGTTTTGCATATGAAATGAAATTGCGTTTACCAAAATGGCTGTATCTTGAATACAATTTCTTTTTATATAGTTTTTTGTGATCCAGCCCATTTCTGTTTCTTATAACGTTAAATTTACGTTGAGTTTGTTTAGCTAAACTGACGCCACGTTTCATTTTATTAGAATAGCGAGTCAATCCTGATGCCCGTAAACTAATTGAATCATTTTCAAGGATAAAACCCAAATATTGTAATGCTTTATTACTTCTTAATTTATCAGTTTTAGAAAAATGAACAATATCCGTTTTCTGTTGATTAATTTGCAATTTTAATTTATTCATTTCATGGAAAATAAAATTTTCAACAATCGTAATATTGTCTTTGTTCACAATACATAAAATATCATCACAATATCGTAAATACATAAATTCAGGATTTATTTTTTTTAAAAAATTAAAAATTTTATTATCAAAATCCAACATATAAATATTAGACAAAAAGGCACTAATTGGAGAACCTTGAGGGATAGCTACGTTACTGGTATTTTTAATAATTCTATTTGGATGCAATTTTTTAAATTCGCGAAATTCTTTAGCAGTACAGATTCTCTCACGAATCTTTAATGTAGCATTATTCTTTGCAATCCCAAAGTATTTAAAAATATCATCACGATTAATCTGAGAAAATTTAGTAATGGCTTTATAAACCGCATAATGATCTTTTGGTAATTTTTCTTGATTTAAGATTTTGCACCATGCTTTTTTTAAAATATCATGGTCTAAATTATCAAAAAATCCTGTAATATCTAGAGCCAATACAGAACAGTCACCTAATTTGCGAACATGGTCAAATGCACATTTTGCAAAATCAATATTGCTTTTTCCTAGCTTTCTAAATGCTAAAATTGAATCATGTAAATATGGATATTTTATAGAAATGATTTTTTCATATTCTAATTCAAGTAAGTGTGTGTAATAAGCAAAAATATGACTGTCTCTATGTGCAGCATAAGCAATAGAACGCTTTTTTTTGTTACGTATAATTTTATTATTTATGATTTTTATTTTTAATTTTGGAATTTCATAATGGAGAAAAGGATAAAAACTGTGCTTTTTTTGAACCAAGGTGGGGCATTCTTTTTTTTCATATTACTAAATGTATATCAATTAAGTAGCAAAACTAGGGAACAGGATTATGGCAGTCCTATTATTGTCCCCCAGTGTAGCCAGACAACTGGTAGCAATATTGCATTGCTTGCATTTCTGCATTGTCATCTAAAAGCCATTAACTGCTAAAGGTAATATATTAAATATCCCAATATAACTAAATTATAAGGAGTCAATTATGCAATTACTGCTAATTAACGACACATCATAATTATTATTGTGTTGTCCAGTTGATTTGTTTCAATAACAACTATGACTTGACAATATGAATGGTTATATATTCCCCGTTTTCTACAAAACGGGCAGGGTTAACTATATAGAATAATTAAATTATGCGCAAGGTGTTGTGATATTTTTAGATATAAAAATAGAACTATCCTAAATTTAGGACAGTTCTATTCTATCTTTTTGTCTATTAAGCAAAAATTAATTTATCGTCATTCGCTTCAATGTGAATCACGCTTTCTGGCGCATATTGTCCATTGAGCAACGCTTTTGCCAACGGATTTTCAATTTCCGCTTGAATGGCACGTTTCAAAGGACGCGCACCGTAAATCGGGTCAAAGCCAGATTCCGCAATCAAATCTAATGCCGCATCTGACACTTCCAAACGCAGATTTTGTGCGGCTAAACGGCGTTTCAGGCTACCTAATTGGATTTGCGCGATGTTGCGAATATTCGCCTGATTCAAGCCGTGGAATACCACCACTTCATCAATACGGTTAATCAGTTCGGGGCGGAAATACGCTTTCACGTCTTCCATTACCGCTGCTTTTACAGCGTCATAATCCGAAGTATCACCCAATTCCTGAATGTGTTGACTACCAATATTAGAAGTCATCACGATGACGGTGTTTTTGAAATCCACCGTACGCCCTTGACCGTCTGTCAAACGACCATCGTCCAACACTTGCAACAAAATATTGAACACATCGGGGTGTGCTTTTTCCACTTCGTCCAACAAAATCACGCTGTATGGTTTACGGCGGACTTGTTCAGTGAGATAACCACCTTCTTCGTAGCCCACATATCCAGGAGGCGCACCAATCAAACGCGCAATGCTGTGTTTTTCCATGTATTCGGACATATCAATGCGGATTAAATGCTCTTCGCTGTCAAACAAGAAACTTGCCAATGTTTTGCACAATTCGGTTTTACCCACGCCTGTTGGGCCCAAAAATAAGAAACTGCCATACGGTTTATTTGGGTCAGCTAAACCAGAACGGCTGCGGCGAATCGCGTCTGCCACGGCACGTACGGCTTCATCTTGTCCAACCACACGTTTATGCAAAACTTCTTCCATTTTCAACAATTTCTCACGCTCACCTTCCATCATTTTGCTAACGGGAATACCCGTCATACGCGATACGATTTCGGCGATTTCTTCTGCGCCAACTTGAGTGCGGAATAATTTATTGGTTTTCAGGCTGCCTGAAACTTCAGCGGCTTGTAATTGTTGCCCCAATTTTGGCAATTGTCCGTATTCCAACTCAGAGGCTTTGGCATAATCGCCTGCACGTTTGGCTTGTTCAATTTTCAGTTTTAAATCATCAATTTGTTTTTTAATGTCTGCGCTGCTAGATGAAGCGGCTTTTTCTGCTTTCCAAATTTCGTCCAAATCGGCATATTCTTTTTGCAGACTGGCGATTTCTTCGTCAATCAATTCCAAGCGTTTTTTGCTGGCATCATCGGTTTCTTTGGCAACGTGCATTTTTTCCATTTTTAATTGGATGATGCGACGGTCCAGTTTATCCATTTGTTCGGGTTTGGAATCCAATTCCATTTTGATGCGACTTGCTGCTTCATCAATCAAATCAATGGCTTTGTCTGGCAAGAAACGGTCAGTAATATAGCGGTTAGACAATTCTGCTGCTGCCACAATTGCAGGGTCGGTAATGTCTACGCCATGATGGATTTCGTAGCGTTCTTGCAAGCCGCGCAAAATAGCGATGGTTGCTTCTACGCTTGGTTCGTCCACCAACACTTTTTGGAAACGGCGTTCCAATGCGGCATCTTTTTCAATATATTGACGATATTCGTCCAATGTGGTTGCGCCAATGCAATGCAATTCGCCACGCGCCAAAGCGGGTTTGAGCATATTGCCTGCGTCCATTGCGCCATCGGTTTTGCCTGCGCCGACCAGTGTATGAATTTCATCAATAAAAATCAGGCTGTTGCCATCATCTTTTGCCAAATCGTTTAATACGGCTTTCAGGCGTTCTTCAAATTCACCGCGATATTTCGCTCCTGCGATTAAGGCAGCCAAATCCAGTACCAACAAGCGTTTGCCACGTAAGCTTTCAGGTACTTCGCCATTGACAATGCGTTGCGCCAAGCCTTCTACAATCGCGGTTTTGCCGACACCTGGTTCACCGATTAGCACGGGATTGTTTTTGGTACGGCGTTGCAGTACTTGAATGGCGCGGCGAATTTCGTCATCACGCCCAATCACGGGGTCAAGTTTGCCCTCACGAGCACGTTCGGTTAAATCGGTGGTGTATTTTTTGAGAGCTTCGCGTTGGTCTTCTGCGTTGGGGTTATCCACGGTATTTCCTCCTCTAATTTGGTCTATTGCTTGGTTAAGCTTGGCTTCGCTTACGCCTGCATTTTTTAGAATTTTTCCTACAGTACCGTTTTCTTGTAATGCACCTAACAAAAACAATTCGCTAGCAATATAGGCATCACCACGTTTCACAGCGGCTTTGTCCATCAGGTTTAACGCATTTTGTAATTCGCGACTTGCCATGATTTCACCGCCATTACCTGAAACTTTGGGCAAGGTATGCAAAGTTGTTTGTATTTCGCGTTGAATTTGTGCTACATTGCCACCAGCTTGAACCAAAAGTGCAGCCATGCCACTTTGTGGATCATCTAATAACACTTTTAAAACATGAACGGCTTCTAAATATGCACTGTCATTAGCCATTGCTTGACTTTGAGCATCTTGTAATACTTGTTGAAATTTACTGGTTAATTTATCGTATCGCATCACTTTTTCCTTTATTAATTGATTCAATCTTATGTATGAGATATAAGGATATTGCTATAAAAAAACAAGCCTATGCATTCAAATTTAATAAAATTAAATTTATTTTTAAAACAATATCTTATAAAAAAAATATTTTTTTCTCAGTAAAAATCTTGCCAAAATATTTCAATTTGTGTACTATTCGTTCCTTCTAAACGGAGGTTTGGCAGAGCGGTTTAATGCAGCGGTCTTGAAAACCGCCGAGGGTTTGTAGCCCTCCGTGAGTTCGAATCTCACAGCCTCCGCCAATATTATTCAAAAACCCAAGAAGTTAACTTCTTGGGTTTTTTTATTATGTATGCTTTTTCTAAAAGTCCTTATGCGCGATAGCTTGTTGCACAATTCCTATGCCACTGCGTAATACTAATATTGCTAATAGTGTGCTTACTACTATATCCACCCATTGCCAGTTTAGCAACCATGCACTTAATCCTGAAATAATTGCTAAGGCTGAACCAAATAAATCTGCTAATACATGCAAATATGCTGCTTTAATATTCAAATTAGTTTGATCGCTTTTGCGTAACAACCATATTACAAACAGATTGACCAGTAAGCCCAATGTTGCCACACCTAGCATGGGTAATGCTACTATTTCGGTGGTTTGCTGCCAACGTTTCACGGCTTCACATAAAATCCACAGGGCAACAATAATCAAAGATATGCCATTAAATAATGCCAACCATTTTTGCTTGTGTTTGCTTAAAAACAACGCTATCCATGCTAAAAACAGAGAAAAACTGTCATTTGCCATGTGCCCAGCATCCGCCATCAATGCAAGACTATTAAAGTGATAACCACCAATAAATTCTACCACCATAAATACTGTAATGATTGTTAAGCTTAAAGATAAAATGCGCTTATCTTGCGGTGCATGGGTATGATTGTGATGTACCATAAAATACCGTTCTATTGGAAACCATTCAATATTACGAAAAGCAGGATATTTTGCCAAAAATACGTTATATGGCAAAGGGTTAACAATACCATCACAACGATACTGTCCTAATAGTAGGGGCAAATTTTCTTATTTTCTAGATGGTTTTATTTCTTATAAAAGGGCGTTTTGAATACGCCCTGATGTTTAGGTTTATTATTTAGAAATGATAGATTGTATATTAGATTTAATGTTGCGTTTTTTTCATCTCTTCCAGCATTTTTTTTGCACCATTTTTCTCTACTTTTTTCACTTTGATGTCAAATACCAATACAGAGTTAGCGGGAATTTTTTCACTTGCAGCGCGATCGCCATAAGCTAAGTTGGCAGGAATATATAAAGTATAATCACTGCCTTCTTTCATTAATTGTAAGCCTTCGATCCAACCTTGTATCACTGTGCCATCGATGACGGGTACGGGAAAATCTTGACCGCCATGTAGTGCGGTGCTGTCAAATACTTCACCATTAGTTAAGCGGCCTTCATACTCTACGGTTGCAAGATCGCCTTTCGTAACTTGCGCACCTGTACCTTCGGTATTCACTTTATATTGCAAACCTGATTCAGTGGTTTTGATACCTGCTTTAGTTTTATTTTCGGCTAGGAATTTTTCACCTTCTGCTTTGGCGTTATTGGCTTTAGTTTCAGCAACAGCTTGCATTTTTTGTTGTAAAGATTGAATGATTTCTTGTGCTTGCTCTGGTGTAATTTTTGCTGGTTTGCCTTCAATTTGATCATTGATTGCTGAAACTAAGGCATCGGTATCAATCGTCAAACCATTTTTTTTCATTTCAGCAAGATTCATGGATTGAGCTGCATCATAACCAATTAAATAGCCTAGTTTTTGGGCTTCGGTTTGTAAATCATTGTTAGATGCGCTGGCCGCCTTGGCAGAAGGAGCATTATCTTGTTGATTGCATGCTACCAATAATAAAGATGCACTGATGATGCTTAATGTAAAAAATTTTTTCATAAAATGGTTTCTTTTTTAAAGATAGAAGGGGAGTGATTATAACGGTTTTTATCTATGTGATAAAAGTCGTTATAATCGTATTTTCATTTTATTTCAAAATATTGATATGTTTAACACAAAAGAACCAGTGCAACAATGGCAAGATATTTTTAATCAAGCAGAACAACATTTGCTTACAGTGCGGGATTTTTTGCGCTTTGCAGTGAGTATTTTTAATCAGGCACAATTGTTTTTTGGGCATGGCAGCGATAATGCCCATGATGAAGCTGCTTATTTAATTTTGCATACTTTGCATTTGCCTTTAGATACTTTAGAACCGTATTTAGATGCGCAATTATTGCTCGATGAGCGTAAACAATTATTGGATAAACTGTATGCTCGTACGGTGAATAGAACACCCGTATCTTATATTACACAACAAGCATGGCAAGGTGATTATGATTTTTATGTAGATGAACGCGTATTAATTCCACGCTCTTTTATTTATGAATTATTGGGTGAGCCGTTAACACCGTGGATAGAATACCCTGAATTGGTGCATCGCGCTTTAGATTTGTGTACAGGCAGCGGTTGCTTGGCGATTCAAATTGCTATGCACTATCCTGATGCACAAATTGACGCAGTAGATATTAGTTTAGATGCACTTGAGGTGGCTGCAATCAATGTAGAAGACTATGGTTTGAGAGACAGAATTAATCTGATACACACAGATTTATTTGAGGGCTTAGATGAGACTTATGATTTGATTATTGCTAACCCTCCTTATGTTGATGCATTATCGGTGGCCAGCTTGCCTGCTGAATACAAACAAGAGCCTGCGATTGCGTTAGGTAGTGGTGAGGATGGTCTAGATGCAACACGTCAAATTTTGTTGCATGCTGCGCGTTATCTCAATCCTCAAGGTGTGTTGTTAGTAGAAATTGGGCATAACCGTGAGGTGCTAGAACGTGCTTATCCTGAATTGCCGTTTATGTGGCTAAATACGAGTGGTGGAACTGGCTTTGTCTTTTTGTTAACGCGTGAGCAATTATTGGGACAAGTGTAAACATTTAATGAGCCAAAATCCCTCCCTAAAGAGGGGGAGGGGATTAAACATCAATATTTTGGGCAATTAGGGCGTTGTTTTCTATAAAAGCACGACGTGGTTCTACTTCTTCACCCATTAGTGTCGTAAACGTGTCATCAGCAGCAATGGCATCTTCAATTTTTACTTTTAGTAAACGGCGCACAGAAGGATCCATAGTTGTTTCCCAAAGTTGTTCGGGGTTCATTTCTCCTAAACCTTTATAGCGTTGAATAATCAATCCTTTTTGTGCAGTATTGAGTAAAATGTCTAAGCCTTCTTCGAAGCTATAAATGGTTTGTTTTTCGCCATTACTTTGGTGCAATATGGCACCTTGTGTCATGATTAAATCGCGTTGTTGATCGGCAGTTTTGCGTAAAATTTGATAGGCTTTACTGTCTATGAATTTTTGATCAAGATACGATACCATAACATTACCATGCAGTTGTCGAGTAATTTTGATAATCGGTTGTTCTTGATGAGTATGGATATAACTTAATTCAATAGCGGGATTATTTAGCTGGGCGTTGAGTGCATCAATGGCGTGTTGTGCTGTGTTTTGGGTGCTCAAATCTAGTACGTCAATATCAATCAAAGCGCGTAATACGGCGGGGTCTATAACACGACTTTCTTCGCTTATGGTATTGCGAGCGCGTAAAAACTGCTGGGCTAATCGTGTTAATTCTGTACCTTCTATTATGCGTTTACCTATTGTGATTTGTGCATTTTGTACTGCTAATCCTAATAAAAATGCGTCTTTTTCTGCTTCATCTTTTAGATAGCGTTCTTGTTTGCCGTGTTTGGCTTTATATAAAGGGGGTTGTGCAATATAGACGTAACCACGTTCTATCAATTCGGGCATTTGGCGATAGAAAAAGGTGAGTAATAGTGTGCGAATATGCGCACCGTCAACATCGGCATCGGTCATGATAATGATGCGGTGATAGCGTAATTTTTCTAGATTAAACTCTTCTTTGCCTATGCTGGTACCTAGTGCGGTAATGAGTGTGGCGACTTCTTGACTGGCGAGCATGCGTTCAAACCGTGCGCGTTCCACATTTAGAATTTTACCTTTGAGTGGTAAAATAGCCTGAAATTTTCGATCACGCCCTTGTTTGGCAGAACCACCCGCACTGTCACCTTCCACAAGATAAAGCTCAGATAGGGCAGGATCTTTTTCTTGGCAATCCGCCAGTTTGCCAGGTAAGCCCAAACCGTCCATAACACCTTTTCTGCGGGTGAGTTCGCGGGCTTTACGAGCGGCTTCACGGGCGCGGGCTGCTTCTACAATTTTGCCACAAATGATTTTGGCATCTGTGGGGTTTTCTTCTAAAAAATCGTGTAAGGCTTGGCTGATTACTTCGTTTACTACGGGAGCAATCTCGCTGGATACTAACTTATGTTTGGTTTGCGATGAAAATTTGGGATCAGGTAATTTAACAGATAACACGCAAGTGAGGCCTTCACGCATATCATCGCCCGAAGTATCAATTTTGGCTTTTTTGGCGATATCATTGGCTTCTATATATTGATTAATGGTGCGGGTCATGGCTTGACGTAACGCGGTCAGATGAGTGCCTCCATCTATTTGTGGAATGTTGTTGGTAAAACATTGTACGGTTTCTTGATAACTGTCATTCCATTGCATGGCGCATTCTACGCTCATGCCGTCTTTCTCACCGATGGCATAAAAGGTTTTTTCGTGTAAGGGCGTTTTTTTACGGTTCATATATTGAACAAAACCCACAACCCCTCCGCTTAGCGCAAAATTTTCCTGTCGCCCATCACGTTTGTCTAGTAATTCTATGCTCACGCCATTGTTTAAAAAAGATAGTTCGCGTATGCGTTTTGCTAAAACATCAAATTGGTAATGCACCTGTCCAAAGGTCTCTTCGCTGGCAAGAAATTGTACACGTGTACCTGTTTTATTGGAGTTGCAATCACTCACAACTTTGAGTGGCTCTACCGCCACACCTTGATGAAATTCTACAAAATGTTCTTTGCCTTCACGCCAAATCGTTAAACGTAGCCAGTCAGATAGGGCGTTAACCACGGATACGCCGACACCATGCAAACCACCAGAAACTTTGTAACTGTTGCTATCGAATTTGCCACCTGCATGTAAAATGGTCATGATGACTTCAGCGGCTGAGCGCCCCTCTTTGGGGTGAATGCCCGTGGGAATGCCTCGTCCATTATCTTCGATGGTGATGGACTCATCGGCATTAATGGAAACGGTGATGTTATTACAATGTCCCGCTAGTGCTTCATCAATGGCATTATCCAGCACTTCAAACACCATGTGGTGCAAGCCCGAACCGTCTTGTGTATCACCAATATACATACCTGGGCGTTTACGCACAGCTTCTAGCCCTTCTAATACTTGTATGCTTTTTTCGTCGTATTTTTTATCTTCTTGGGTCATGGGGTTCACTTTTTTAGGATTGGAAAATTAAGTCCAAGTTGAACGTGTTTTGATGGGTCCATTGCTAGTTACAGATAGCTTACACATTAGATTAGTATAGCATATTTAGGTGTTTAATCCAATGCATTCACTGCGCTGGTGTGAGGGATTTCACTTAATTTACCTTGTTTCATGACTATGATTCGTTGGGCATGGTGAAAGTATTTATCATCATGGCTAATGGCAAAAATGGTGTAGCCTTGTTGGTGCAAAATGGGTAGCAGTTGCTCATAAAATATGCGGCGAAAGTGAGGATCTTGGTCAGCAGCCCATTCATCTAAAATCATAATGGGACGATGTTCTAAAGCGGCAATCAATAAACCAAGCCGTTTGCGCTGTCCTTGTGAGAGTTGGTTGTTCAGGATATGGTTTTGCGCTATTTTTACTTTTTCGTTTAATTGTAAGTGGTGCAACCATTGCTGTATGGCTTCTTCGGCGACATCTTGTCCTTGTCCATCTATAATATGGTTAAATAAATGAAAATCGGTAAACACACTGGCGAATAATTGGCGGTATGATTCGCGGTTTTGTTCGGTGATTTCTATATCATCAACAAAAATTTTACCTGATGTGGGGGTATATAAACCCGATAATAACATGGATAAAGTGGATTTGCCTGAGCCGTTGCTGCCAATTAAAAATATGGTTTCGTGACGGTGTAGGGTAAAATTAATGGGTTGTAGGGTAAAATGCTGTCCGTTTTGTTTGGGGTATTCGTAGCAAACGTTTTCTAGACGTATGGTTTGCCAATCTTGGGGTAGGGTTTGCTCAGGGTAAAATTCATGGCGATAGTGGTCTAGCCCTAAAGCGTTGAGGGCCTGCCAGCCTACTTGGCTTTGCATTAATGCGGGCAAACTGCCTATGGTAGCGGTCAGTGGGGTGCGCATAAATAATACGGTCATGGTAATGGTGGCTGCATCAGATAAACTTGCCCAGCCAAAGTGAGTAGAAAGATAAAAGATTAAACCGACAGCGGCAAGCATGATGCTGTTACCCCAGTTAATAGCAATGGCGTGATAAGAATCTGCCCACACATGGCTATGGCATCTGGCTTTAGCTTGTGGAATAAAATCTTCATAATAAAAACGTTTGGCACGATAGCGGTTTAGTTTCAGTTCTTTGTGTCCGTCTAATGCGGTTTCATAATGACTTTGTATGGCATCTTCGCTATGGCGCATAGCACGGAAACTGTGAAAGTGGCGTTTGACAACAAAATGTGTACCAATAATCATCAATACCATTAAAATAGAAGTAACCATAAATAGCTTGGGCGATAAATAAATGAGATAAATGCTACAAGCTAAGGTTAATAATGCGCCTTGTACCAATTCGGGTAGACGCGTAAAAGCAATAGATAAACTGCGAATGTCGCTGGCTAAGCTGGCAAGAATTTTAGGTTTCCCTATTGCTTGAATTTGTGCTTCTGGGGTATCCATAATGCGTTTGAGTAATTGAACTTGCATTGTATAGATAAATTGCTGCCCCATGCGTGCCAGTTGGATTTGTGAAATGGAAGAAGCAATAAAATAAACCATAACCAAAAGTAAAAAATGATTGATTGCGCTGGTGTTAAGATGATTTTCACGCAATAGATGGTTGTTGATATAAGATAAAGTAATCATACCCAGTGCGCCTGAAAAAATGGTCAGCGCAAGCATTTGACAAAACGCGATTTTGTGTTGTGTGTAAATCAGTTTGATAATATGCATTATGTGTTATTGTGTGTGTCAAAAAATGGTTATTGTACGATAAAATAATGGTTTGTTTAGAGAAATTGAATGTGCATGGTGTGTTCTGTGTGCAAGCCCGCTACGCAGGCTTGGGCGCGTGTAACGCGCCTTGTTTGCGTACAGTAACATGAATCGGGCGTGTGTGCACGCCCCATCACCACACTTGCGTCTAAGCGTGGTACGCGGCGCAACGCGTGTTCATGATGAAAATAGGAATATTTCATGAAAAATATAATTTTAGTGATAACTTATACACTGATTTTGTCAGCATGTGCCAATACCCATGTGGGCGTAAATGCAAATAATAATGGTGTATTTGGTGCAATTGGCCAGTCTTATCGGTGGTAAAACCATGAAGTTGGTTAGCTACAATATTCAGGCAGGCATTGGGGCAGACAGCTATTTTAGCTATGTATTGCGTGCGCATCGTCAAGTATTACCTAGCCGAACAAAATCGCATATTTTGGCGCAAATTGCTACTTATTTGAGTCACTTTGATATTGCGTGTGTGCAAGAAGTAGATTTAGGTGGCTTACGCAATGGCTTTCATAATCAGGTGCAACAATTGTTGTCGCAAACGCCGTTTAATTATTATGCGTATCAGGTTAATCGCCAAGTGAGTAAAGTGTCTTTGCATGGTAATGTCATTTTGAGTCGTTATCCTTTACGCATAGTAGTGAATACACCTTTGCCATCAAAAATTAAAGGGCGAGGCTTATTGGCCGTGCAAGCGCAAACTGAGACATTTTGTGGTGTGATTGCTAATGTACATTTAAGCTTAGGGGCAAAAGATCAGCTACAACAGTTACAGTTTATTCGTGAGCAATTGGCTGATTTTGAGAACGTGTGTTTATTGGGTGATTTTAATTGTATACCTTATGCACCACAATTATGTTTATTACGTGATTGGGGCTATCGACTTTTAAATGATGATGCACCCACTTATCCCAGTTGGCAACCCAAACGTGTATTAGATCACGCATGGGTAAGGGGAAATTTAACAGGACAAAGTTGTGTAGATAGCTTTTTGGCTTCTGATCATTTACCACTTAATATTGAATTACAACAACAATGATAATTTTTGACTTAACTAAATATTCATTTCGTGATTTTAGAAATGAGAGTAAACAATTACTCCATTTAGCTTTACCCATGATGGCAGCACAAATGGCAACAGTTGCCATCAGTGTGGTCGATACCGTAATGGCTGGTGCAGCAAGCAAAGCAGATTTATCTGCAGTTGCTTTAGGTAGTTCGGTATTTTCTACAGTGTTTATAACATTTTTTGGTATTATGGCCGCACTCAATCCCATCATTGCACAATTGCACGGCGCAAATCAGCCCAAAGAAGTAGGTAAAATGGGGCAACAAGGTATTTGGTTTGGGGTGATTTTGGGTACTATTGGTATGATCTTGATGTTAGGCTTGATTAGCCCATTACAGAATTATTTGCATTTAAGTGATTATATAGAAAGGCAAATGGGTGATTATTTATTTTATGTTGCATTAGCCATGCCAACTGCCTTAGTGTATCGCGCTTTACACGCCTATGCCAGTAGCCTTAATCGCCCCAAGCCTATTATGTGGATAAACTGGGCAACTTTGTTATTAAATATTCCGCTCAATTATTTGTTTATTTTTGGACTAAATATGGGAGGATCGGGTGCGGGATTAGCAACCATGCTGGTATTTTGGTTTAGCACGGTTGCGCTTGGATGGCATATTGCGCATCATGATTATTTTCATGTATTTGGTTTAATGCGCCAATGGACATTCCCCAAATGGACAGTACAAAAAAATATTTGGCAATTAGGCTGGACAATAGGTTTCTCCCATTTTTTAGAAGCAAGTTTATTTAGTTTTATTGTGTGGTTAATTGCAGATTTGGGTGAAGATTATGTCTCGGCGCAACAAATTGTAATCAGTATCAGTGGGGTAATATACATGATCCCACAGGCAGTAGGGGCAGCGGCTACAGTACGTGTGGGATATAGCATAGGTCGAAGACAATGGGCAAGAGCGAGATATATTTCAGGCGTATCGTTAGTGATGGGTTTATTAATGGCATGTGGCACATTTATCTTTTTATTGTTGACACGTTATCAATTGGTAGGATTTTATACCAAAGATGGTCATGTTTTAGCACTGGGTGCAAGCGTATTGGTGTTCAGTAGTTTTTTTCAATTGGTTGATTTCACTCAATGTATTGCTTCTTATGCTTTGCGTGGTTATAAGATTACCAAAATTCCCATGTTAATACATGCCATGGCTTTTTGGGTATTAGGATTGGGATTGGGGACACTATTGGCGCGGGGAATGAATATGGGTATTTATGGTTATTGGTCTGCTTTAATTGTATCTTTAACCAGTGCGGCAGTGGCTTTGGTATGGTATTTAGAAAAATGCAGTCTATGGGCAAAACGTCATCGCAGTTTATGATTATCAGGAACGGTTGACAGATAATGCTGGTTTAATTGATGTTCCTTTTTTTATAGGCTGAGACCTTTGCAAAATTCCTCTTCCTCCAACAGCCGAAACCTAAACAAAGATTTTCGGCTGTTTTTATTTCAAATA